>CAUWEK010000009.1:0-25205 GCA_963557435.1 uncultured Dysosmobacter sp. | reverse complement strand
GGTGGCGTCCATGGCGGTAGCCACCGCGCCCCGCTGTCCGTCCGACATCCGGGGCAGCCATGTCCGCAGCCGCGCATCCAAAAACGCCCGGTCCGCCCGGAAGTCCGTGCCCAGCATCTCGGAAAAGTAGGCCAGCTGATTCACGTCCGGGTTGGGGATGCGCCCGTCCACGATGACGCCGTTTTTCCGGGCGGCGTCATAGTAGTCCCGGATAAAGGACTCCGTTTCGCGGTCCAGGCCGTCGATCCGGCAGAAAAAGACGCTGCGCCCCGGCCGCCGGGACAGGGGGAGAAAATAGTCATTCAGTTTTTCAAACCGTCCGAATGCAAACATAATGACCGTCTTTCTTTTCCAGCATGGTTTTTCCCACATTATAATGCCACCAGGCGTTTCTTTGCAAGCGCCAAATGCCGGTCCAGACCGCGCCGCGGCCCTTTTTTCCGTCCATTTCGCCCGGTTTTCAATCTGCCGGTTTTCCTTTTCTGCTTTTTATGCTATAATTTGTTCCGCTGTTAAATTTCTGTTTCCAAACTTGTTTCTCATTCTTGTTATAAAAGAGGTTTCCAAATGACGCACGAACTGAGCGGCTACGCAGTAGGTCCTCTGCTCTACTGCCCGGCCAATGCCCACGGCTCCATTGCCGAAGCTTTAAAAGACGAGCACTATCCCAGGCCGTTTTCCCTGGCCTTCTGTCTGGAGGATACCGTCCGGTCCGACGCGGTGGCCCAGGCGGAGCAGATGCTCTCCCACACCCTGGAACGGATCTGTGCGGCCCGGGCGGAGGCGGACTTCTACCTCCCCCTCATCTTCATCCGGGTACGCTCCCCCCAGCAGCTGTGCCGCCTGGCACAGGCATACCGGCCCTATGCCTCCATCCTCACCGGGTTCATCCTGCCCAAGTTCTTCGTTGAAAACTGCGGCGACTACCTGCGCTCCATCGAGGATGTCCGCCGCCAGGGGTTGGACTACTACTATATGCCCATCTTCGAGTCGCCGTCCATGATCGACCTGCATACCCGCTACGACCACCTCCACCAGGTCAAAAGCGCGCTGGAGGACGTATCCGACCGGATCCTGAACATCCGGGTGGGCGGCAACGACCTCTCCCACGCCTTCGGCCTCAGGCGCCGGGTCAGCAACACCATCTACGATGTCAAGCCCGTGGCGGACCTGCTGGCGGACATCGTCACCACCTTCGCCACCCGGTACGTGGTCTCCGGGCCCGTGTGGGAGTACTACGCCGGCCCCGGCTGGGACACGGGCCTGCGCCGGGAACTGGAGCTGGACCTTCTCAGCGGCTTTGTGGGCAAGACGGTGATCCACCCCAATCAGATCCCGGTGGTCAACGAGATGCTGCAGGTCTCCCCGGAGGACTATGACGACGCCCGGGCCATTCTTGGCTGGGACGGCACGGACGGGCACCTGGTGGGCGCCAGCGCCGCCTCCACCCGCATGAACGAGTACAACACCCACTTCCGCTGGGCAGACCGCATCGTGCAGCTGGCCCGGTATTACGGCGTCCGCCCCCGGTAACGGCGGAGAAAGGGGGGTCTCCATGGAGAAAACGAAACATCGGCGGTCAAGGTCCCGCCGCCGCTCCCGCCTGACCCGGCTGCAAAAGGTCTTGCTGACGGTTGCGGTGCTGCTGGCGGTGGCCGTGGCAGTGACGGCTGTTTACAAGCACTGGTTCGTCCGTCCGGAGCTCCCGCAGGAGGGCACCGCGGACCAGATCGACTGGGGCGACGGCATCCAGCCCAAGGCCGGCGGCGCACGCAAAAGTGACGCCTATTACACCGTGCTCATTCTGGGCCGGGACACCGGCGGCGGCGGAAATACGGACACCATGCTGCTGGCCAGCTACGATGTGACCAATCAAAAGGCCACCGTCATGTCCATTCCCCGGGACACCATGGTCAATGTCTCCTGGGACGTCAAGAAGATCAACTCCGTCTATAACGCCAACGGCTGCGGGGACGAGGGCATCCAGGCCCTCTACAAGGAGATCAGCCAGCTGGTGGGCTTTGCCCCGGACTATCAGGTGGTGCTGGAGTGGGAGGCCGTGGGCAAGATCGTGGACGCCATCGGCGGCGTCTGGTTCGACGTGCCCTACACCATGGACTACCACGACCCGCTGCAGGACCTGGTGATCGAGCAGGAAAAGGGCTATCGCCTCCTCTCCGGCGACGACGCCATGCAGGTGATCCGCTGGCGGAAAAACGACAAGGACAGCCCCTACGGCTATCATAACGGCATCGGCGACGCCGGCCGCATGGAGGTCCAGCAAAATTTCCTCAAAGCCGTTTTGCAGCAGCTGATGCAGCCGTCCAACGTGCTGCACCTTTCCGAGCTGGCAAGCGTATTCCAGGAGTCCGTGGAAACGGACCTGACCCTCCAGAATATCCTCTGGTTCGGCAAGCAGGCGCTCTCCGGCGGGCTGAGCCTGGACAACGTCACCTGCCTGACCATGCCCTGGAAGGAGGCAACAGCGTACAGTTACAGCTACGGGGGCTATCTGGACTATGTGGTGCCCATTCCCGACCAGCTGCTGGAGATCGTGAACACCCAGCTCAGCCCCTTCCAGGAGACGTTCACCCTCAGTGATCTGGACATCATGTCCGTCAACGCCGACGGCTCCCTCTCCTCCTCCACCGGACACCTGGAGGATTCCCGGGCCGCCGCGCCGGTGACCGCGTCCTCCACTCCCGCGGACACGGCGCAGACTGCGGAGCAGACGCCCCAGATGCCGGAAGAGGAGGTGCCCCAGTCCTCTGACTCTTCGGACAGCGCTTCGGGTTCGTCCCAGGCCTCCGGCTCCTCCGGCAGTTCTTCGGGCTCGTCCCAGGCTTCCGGCTCTTCCGGCAGCGCTTCGGGCTCGTCTCAGGCTTCCGGCTCTTCCAGCAGTTCTTCGGGCTCGTCCCAGGCTTCCGGTTCCTCCGGCAGCTCTTCGGGTTCGTCCCAAACTTCCGGCTCCTCCGGCAGTTCTTCGGGCTCGTCCCAGGCTTCCGGCGGCAGCACGGACGGTTCCGGCACAGGCGGGACCACCGCGCCTCCCCCGGAGGAAGAGACGGACGGCGGCTTCGTCCTCATCGACCCGGCCTCATAATGCGATTTTCTCCTGCTTTCAGGGCCTCCGGCGCTGCCGGAGGCCCTTCGTTTTTTATAGAGGAGTCGAAGCCGTCTCCCGGCGCTCCTCCGGCTCACCCAGTCTCCGCCAACAGGGCGCCGGGCGGAACTCCCGCCCGGCGCCCTGTCCTCTGTCCGTTCACGCCTCCACCTGCTCCGCGATGCGCACCAGCGTATCCAGGTCCATGGCTCCCTGGAGCCGGAAGAAGACGCCCGCGTCCTCGTCTTCCCACATGAGTGTGCTCATGTCCTTGGAGTTGGTGCCGGGAATGGTGCCTATGGAGATGGTCACATTGCCCACTTCCACCGTATTGCCCTCCACGGGCTCGCCGTTGACGGTGGTATCCGATTTTGCTTCCTCCTGCGCCGCCCAGAAGCGGGCGGGGCTGCCGTTCACCTCCGTCTCGGTGCTCTCGCCGTCGGGCGCCGTCACGGGGCACGCGGCGTACAGCAGCGACACGGGATTGCCGTTTGCATCATTCCAAATGGTCTGGACCGCGCCGGACACCACGTTGCTTTCAAAGAACGTGCAGCCCGCAGGCAGCCACCGGGCGCGGTAGTCCAGCGCCGGGCCCGTATAGCGGCACGCCTGCTCCGCCGCGGCGGTCATGTCCGCCTGGGAGAGGTCCGTGCCGCTGAGCCAGAACAGCACGCCCTCCTCATTTTCCCACACCAGCACGTTGGCGTGTCCGTCCGTATAGAACTCCGCCGGGCAGCCCTGCACCGTCAGGGACACGGGATTCTGCGCCGCCTCCTCCGTGGCAAGGGACGTGCCGTAGGACCCGCCGCTGGGATAGGAGCAGCTCAGCCGGAGGCTCTTTCCCTGATACCGGTACTTCCAGGTGGCAAAGTCATTGCTCCGGCCCTGGGTGACCCCCTCCAGGGTGCCGCCCGCCTCCGTCAGATCCAGATGCCAGTCCGGCGGCGCGGAATAGACCGTGTCCGTCTCCTGGGAGACATACCGCACGGAGGTCCCCTCCACCGTCCGCTGCCACTTGCGCGTCCCGTCCGGCTGCTCTCCCAGCAGCACGGTCCTTGTGGCCGAATCGTAGTCCACCTCTACCCCCAGAAGCTCGCTGATGGCCCGGATGGGCAGGTAATTGGTCTTGCCGCCGGCGGCGTCCGTATAGAGGATGGAGGAGGGGACAGCCTGTCCGTTGGCGGCGGTGACGGTGGTCCCGGCGGTGATGGCCGTCCGGCCGTCCACGGACACATTGGCAAAGTTGAATGTCACCTGGCCCGACGCGGCCAGGGCCGTGGTCCCCAGCGCCAGCGTCAGCGCCGCGCAGGCAAACCCGCACAGAAATGATGGCATGTTTCGCTTCATGATCGTTCATCCTTTCTTTTTTGCAGGGCGGTCTTCCGGCCCCTTTTGTATCCTGAACGAACGGGCTGCCGCTCTCGTCTCACCGCAGCGAAATTTTTTCACTCTCCCCCGGCGTTTCCCTCCAAAATCATGGTGTTGCCGGACAGCGGCGTCAGCGACGGCTCCGTCTCCCGCACCCGCTCGGCCATGGCGATCAGGTCCTCCTTGATCAGGGGGGCCGACAGATAGAACATGGCATCGTCTTTCTCCCAGATCAGCGTCCCGTTGGAGTCAGGAGAGAAGACGCCCGAGGAGATGACCACGCCGCCCACCTCGATGGGCTCATCCTGTCCCGCCGGCGCCTCCTCCGGAATGGGCTCGGTGGGCGCCCAGTACCACGCGGTCTCACCGCCGCCCAGCGTAAGCTCCTCCGGCTCCCCCTCCGGCGTCCGGAACGAACATACCGGGTCGATCACATACTGCCATGTGAGGATCACGCCGCCCTCCATCCACTCCTCCGTGGCGGCGCCCGCCGGCTCGCTGCGGGTAAGGAAGTCATACCCCGCCGGCACCCAGCCCAGCTCGTAGGCGGTATCGGCTCCGGAATAGGGCTCCACGCTCTCCGCCGCGCGGAAAAAGTCCTCCTCTTCCAGGCCGCTGCCCCGCAGCAAGAAGACGTAGCCCGCCTCCTCCCACACCAGCACCTGGTAGTCCTCGGAGAGATAGTAATCCGCCGGGCAGCCCCGCACCTGTGCGTCCGTGCGGACATCCTCCGCGTCCGCCACATCGTCCACATTGGTGGTCACATGGTAGTCCTCCGCGTTATGGCACGAGAGGATCAGCGTGCCGCCGTTGTCCGTCCGGCGGTATTCCCAGGTGTTGCGGCCCATGTCCTTCAGGGCCCACCCCTCCGGCAGCCAGGTGAGCCGCCGGGTGGAATAGCGGGCCGTGTCCCCCTGCTCCACGGATGAATACGTCACAAAATTGCCGGTGATCTCCCGCAGCCAGCGCAGCACCGCCGCCCGTACCGAGGGACTGACCGCCATCAGGGAGCCCAGCGCCACGGCCAGCGCCAGCACCACGCACGCCGCGGCCCGCACCGCCCGCAGCCACACCGGCCGCAATCGCCGCCGCGCCCAGGCAAAGGGATCGGCCAAAAGCGCCGCCCGCCAACGAAGATACGCCGGGGAAAACGCGGTCTCTTCCTCCGTCTCCCAGTCCTGCCGGCACTCCTGCCAGCACGCCTCCGCCAGCGCCGCGGCCAGCAGCTCGTCAAACCTCCGCTTTTCATCCATAGCAGTATCCCTCCCGCTCCATGGCCTCCAGCAGCAGCTTCCTGCCCCGCTGCACCCGGGTGGACACCGTGGACTCCTTCATCCCCAGGCGGCGGGCGATGGTCTGGTTGCTCTCCTCCATCACATACTTGAGCTCCAGCACCCGGCGGTACGCCTCCGGCAGGGACAAGATCAGCGCCACCAGACGCCGGTACTCGCTCTCGCCGTCCTCCGGCGCCGGGGGATTCCACTCCTGGGGCATGGACGCCGTCCACCGCTCCTTTTTCAAAAGGTCCAGCGCCGCGTTTTTGGCTGCCACCGCCAGATATTTTCCCGCGCTCTCCCACTCCAGTTCCTTGACCCGCTCCCAGTTGCGCAGCACCTGGAGCCACGCCTGCTGGGCCGCGTCCTCCGCCTGGTCCGGGTTTGCCAGGATCCTCAGTGCCACGGCATAAAGCCGCTTTTCATAGGCCTCGTAGAGCAAGGCGAACCGTTCCCGGTCCTCCTCCGTGCCCAGCATGGCCAGGTACATGGTCAGCAATGCCACCGCCTCCTGTTCATTTTCTAAAGTTTCTCTTCCCTATAAACGACTGCGCCGCTCTCTGCGTCTCACTGGGCGGGAAATTTTTCTCCATCCGGCAAAACGGCCCCGTGCCACGCCGGACACTTCTATTTATTATAAAAAGGGAGCCGGACGGGTGATCCGTCCGGCTCCCTTTGCATCAGGCTCAAAGATCCCCAAACATTTTTTTCAGTTCTTCAATATACCGCCGTGTCAGCGGATGCAGCTCCTGCTTTTTCCGGGTGACATAGTAGTGGGCCAGCACGCAGTCCTCCCCCTTGAGGGGAATGGAGGAAAAGCGATAGTGCTCGGGGTGACGCCACCGGGTGGAGCTGATGAAAAATCCGTCCGTATGGGCCACGATGTCCTGGCTGGCGGCACTGTCATTGATGGAGATCACGCACTTGGGCGGCGTCTGGAACAGCTCCTGGATGGACTGGGAGGAATCGTCGTAAAATTTGCCGAAGTTCTCCTGGTTCTCCGCGATCACATAGGGGTAGTCGGTGATATGGTCCTCCAGAGGCCGGGGCGCCCCCTCCTCCAGGGCCGGGTGGTCATCCCGCATGACGATGCTGATATGGCTTTCTCCCAGCAGCCCGTAATCCAGGTTTTTCACGCTGCACAGCCGGGCGATCCGCTGTTGGTGGGATTTCATTAAAAAAACCACTCCCAGATCGGAGCGGCAGTCCTGCACATCGTCCAGCACGTCGTTGAACGACTGCTTTTTCAGCCGGATATAGATCGGTCCCCCGTATCCGTTGGCAATGTGGGGCCAGAGCCTTGTAATGGGATAGCTGAGGAAATAAGAGCGCATGGACGAGACGCTGAAATACTCCTTGCGGAAATGGCTGGTGGCATACAACTGCTCCACGAAGTCCTTCTTGTCTATGATCTCCTTGGCGTAGCTGAGGAACTCCCGCCCCTCCTCCGTGACGGACACGCCCTTTTTCGTCCGCAGGAAGATGCGGATGCCCAGTTCCTCCTCCAGCGCCTTGATGCTGTTGCTGACATTGCTCTGGGATGTATACAGTTGCTCGGCGGCCTTATTGATGGACTCGCATCTGGCCACTTCCACCACAAAGCTCAGCTGCTGAAATGTCATAACGCCCTCCTAGGTAAAGCCGGGGACGGTCGGGTGCGGCGGGCAAAATTGGAATAAATATACATTTTATCCAAATGACATCCATTCTGCTCTTCTCTGCGGGTCGGCCGGGTCCCAGACCAGCCAGATCCCCCGCGCCCGAAGGTCCATATCAAATCCATATAATTACTAATGAAAATAACATATAAGCGCCTTTGTTGTCAATGTGCTACAATAAAAGACAAGAATCCACAGCCCAAAAACACCGTGGTTTTTTAACCATTCCGGCGGGATTTCCCTACGCCTGGCCGCTTTTTGCATAATGTGTATATTGCTGTATGCATAAAGCGCACTGCGCACCGTCCTGCCGCACAATGGAACGGCGGGGCTCTTGTCTTCACCACCCTGCCGCAGACGCATTTCCGGTCGAACCGCAACAATATGAACGGAGGGAACTCAAATGTTGAAATTTGCAATCATCGGCGCCGGCGCCGGCGGTCAGAGCATGGCCGCCATTCTCACCAGTCAGGGCCACAGCGCAAAGCTGTATGACATCGACAAGGAGAAGATCCGCCTTTTGAAAGAGCGCGGAACGATCCGGGTCTCCGGCGTGATCGAGTGCGAAGCCGCCCCGGAGCTCATCACTGACAGCATGGAAGAGGTCATGACGGACGTGGACGTGGTGATGGTGGTCTCCACCACCGATGCCCACCGGAGCATCGCCCTGGCATGCAAGCCCTACCTCAAGGACGGCCAGATCTTCATGCTCAACCCCGGCCACTGCGGCGGCGCGCTGGAGGTGGCCAACATCCTGCGGGGCGAGAACGGCTGCGGCAAGGATCTCATCATCGCCGAGGCGGGCGACCTGATGTACGGCTGCCGCAGCTATGAGGTGGGCAACATCCTGCACACCGGCTTAAAGGTGCATGTACCCGTAGCCACGCTGCCTGCCGGAGATGTGACCCGCCTGCTGGATGTGCTGGGCCCCATCTTCCCCTGCCTCCAGCCCGCAGCCAACGTGCTGGAAACCGGATTTGAAGGTGCCGGCGCCATGCTGCATCCCATTCCCAGCCTGATGAACGTGAACAAAATGGATCTGGGCCAGAGCTATGACTACTACATGGAGGGCATCACGCCCCATGTGGCCGACATCATCTCCGCCTGCGACGAGGAGCGGGTGGCCGTGTGCCGGGCGCTGGGTGTGGACGCACTGGCCCTGGGCGACATGCTGGTCAAGACCTACAAACTGGAGCCCAAGGAGACGCTGTATGATCTGATCCAGAGCATCGACTCCTACCGGGCGCTGCGTAATCCCACCAATACCCGCCACCGCTTCATCGTGGAGGACACCATGTGCGGTCTGGTGCCTCTGGCCTCTGTGGGCCACGCTCTGGGCATCCCCACGCCCATGATGGACGCCTTCGTCAACATCGCCAGCGCCGTGTGCGGCCGGAACTTCTGGGAGGAAGGCCGTACGGCAGAAAAGCTGGGCTTTGCCGGAAAGACCCTGGACGAGATCCAGGCAATGGTCCGCTGAGGCAGGCGGAGGAACACGGCATGAATGTTCTGGACGCCATGCAGGCGCGCAGGAGCGTGCGCAGATACCTGCCCAAGCCCGTGGAGGAGGAAAAGCTGGAAAAGGTGCTGGAGGCGGTCCGCCTGACCCCCTCCCGGCACAACGAGCAGAATATCCGGGTGATCGTGGTGCAGGACGCCCAGCGCAAGCACGCCCTCCGCATCCAGGCCAACACCCAGGAAATGGTGGAGCAGGCCGGCGCGGTGCTGGTGCTGTGCGCCACCGACCAAACGGACTTCGTCATGCCCTGCGGGCAATACGGATATGTGGTGGATATGTCCCTGGCCACGGGCTTTGTGCTGCTGGAGGCCGCCGAGCAGGGGCTGGACACCTGCATCGTCTGCGCGTTTGAGGAAAGCGCCGTCAAAAAGGTGCTGGAGATCCCGGACCACGTCCGGGTGGTCTCCATGGTCGTACTGGGATATGGGGACGATCCCTCTCCCCGCAAGGAGAAAAAGCCCCTGGAATCGCTCGTTTCCCGGGAGCGGTTTTGATATGGCAGTACCCGACTGTGCTTCGGTATTGTAAAAATTCAAAAAGGAGAAGAGATGTATGAAAAAGAAGCTATCGAAGATCCTTGCCGCGATCCTTTGCGTCTGCACACTGACCGCCTGCGGCAGCGGCGGTCAGGAGTCCACGCCGGAGGGGGAGTCCGCCGCAAAAGACACCCTCACCATCGCCACCCAGGCCGACATGGGCGATAAGGACCCCATCAACGGCATCACCACCAACGATACCATCAAGATCAAGGCTCAGGTCTACGAAACGCTGATCGAGCGCACCGTTCCCGAACAGGAGTACAAGCCTCTGCTGGCCGAGAGCTGGGAGTTCAACGATGATGCTACGGAGCTGACCATCACCCTGCGCGAGGGCATCACCACCCACAACGGTGAGACGCTGACCTCCGAGGACTGCCTCTTCTCCCTGGGCCTGCTGCGCGAGAGCGCCAACAAGTCCGTCACCGACCACATGGATTTGGAAAACAGCTACGTTGTGGATGACCGGACGTTCGTCATCGTCATGGACGAGCCCTACATGCCCGTCATCGCCAACTTGTCCTACCCCACCTGCGTCATGGTCAGCAAGAAGGGCTATGAAGAGGGCAACGGCGACTGGGCCAACATGGACATCGGCACCGGCCCCTACACCTGGGGCGAGTGGTCCATCGGCAGCAGCGTGAAGCTGACCGGCTTTGACAACTACTACGTGGAGGGCCAGCCCGCTATCAAGAACCTGGAGTTCAAGGTCATCTCCGAGGACGGCAACCGTTACATCGAGGTGGAGACCGGCGGCGCCGACCTGTGCTACAACCTCTCCGGCGTGGATATCGAGGCCGCCTCCAACAACCCGGACGTAGAAGTGTTCCGCGAGTACACCATGGATAACTGTTACCTGGGCTTCAACCTGCGCGAAGAGCCCTTCAACGACGTGCGGGTGCGCCAGGCCATCGCCCACGCGCTGGACATCGAGGGTGCCTGGAACGTGTGCATGGACGGCGTGGGCCAGCCCGCCAAGGGCCTGCTGCCCGATAACATCACCGACTCCATCGCCAAGACCGACTCTCCCTATCATGTGGACTATCCCGTCTACGAGTACAACCTGGACAAGGCCAGAGAGCTGCTGGCTGAGGCCGGCTATCCCGACGGCTTCTCCTGCCGCTATCACGTGGGCCACATGGCGGTCCGCCAGGCCTACGGTGAGTTCTTCGCCAATGCCCTGGCCCAGATCGGCATCGACGTAGAGATCGTGGCCCTGGACGCCGCCACCAACTCCCAGGCCCTGAAGGTGGAGCACAACTTCGACATCTACACCTGGGGCATTGCCGCCACCAACGGCGATATCGACTTTGCCAACCGCTTCTTCTACACCGATAACGCCAACAACATCTTCGGTTACAGCGATCCCGAGATGGACGAGATGATCACCGCCGCCGCCATGGAGAGCGACAGCGCCAAGCGCAGCGAGCTGAACGCCGCCATCCAGCAGAAGGCTCTGGACGAGTGCATCATCGTTCCCATCTACCAGCAGGAGGACATCCACTGCCACTCCGCCGACCTGGAAGGCTTCCGCAACGGTGCCTATCAGGCGCCCCTGCTGAAGTACTGCTACTTCGCGTAAGCCCTGGTTCCTCTGTGCGCTGATCCAAAGCGGGGCCGGAGAGGGGCGAATGATTCCATGTATCGTTCGCCTCTCCCGGCCTTCCATGTCACGACTGTACCTATGCGGGAAATCCACTTCGGTTCCCGCGACGCTTGAATGAGGGAAACTATGCTGAAATATATCATTAAACGGCTGTTGTGGATCATCCCGGTTTTGTTTGGCGTGGCCATCGTTGTTTTCACCATTCTCTATTTCTCCCCCGGCGACCCGGCCTATCTGGCCCTGGGTGACAATGCCACCCCTGAGGCCGTGGAGGCCTACCGGGTCGAAATGGGGATCGACGGCACCTATTGGGAGCGGCTGGGCCGCCTGCTGACCGGCATGCTCCACGGTGACCTGGGTCTTTCTTTCCGCTCCAGAACGCCGGTCATGGACGAGCTGCTCGTCCGTTTCAAGGTCACCTTCAACATCTCCGCCTGGAGTATCGTACTGGGCATCATACTGGGAATATTCTTTGGCATCGTCTCAGCCCTGAAGCAAAACAGCATCTGGGATACCCTGTCCACAGGCTGCGCTCTGTTTGGTATCTCCATGCCCATGTTCTGGCAGGGACTGATGCTGATTTTGATCTTTTCCGTCTGGCTGGACTGGCTGCCCGCCTCCGGCTACGGCACCTGGCAGCAAATGATCATGCCGGTCATTGCCCTGGGTGTCAACTCCTCGGCTACCATCATGCGCACCACCCGCAGCTCCATGCTGGAGGTCATGCGGCAGGACTACATCCGCACGGCCAAGGCCAAGGGCCAGACCTACTGGGCCGTGGTGCTGCGCCACGCTCTGAAAAACGCCATGATCCCCATCGTCACGGTCATCGGACTGCAGATGAGCACGCTGCTGGCCGGCTCCATCGTCACGGAGGTCATCTTCTCCATCGCCGGCGTGGGCAAGTATCTGGTGGATTCCATGAACGCGCGGGACTATAACGCCGTACAGGGCTGCGTGCTTTTGATCGCCTTCGTCTCCGCCATTTTGAATCTGATCGTGGATATCATCTACACCTTCATCGATCCCCGCATGAAGACCATGTACGCAAGCTCCAAGGGCGGTTTTCTGCGCGGGCTGTTCCACAAAAAGAAGAAGGAGGAGGCAGAAGCATGAGCAAGAGTAAAAAATCCGCAAAGCACACCATGCTCTCCGAGATCTGGCGCCGGTTCCGCAAAAACCGGCAGGCCGTGGTGGGTCTGGTGGTCCTGGTTTTGTTTGTTCTGATCGCCATTTTCGCCGACGTGATCGCGCCCTACGGCTTTGACGACCAGGATGCCTCCCGGGCGCAGATTGCCCCGTGCGCGGAATTCATTTTCGGAACGGACAACCTGGGCCGTGACGTGTTCAGCCGCATCATCTACGGCAGCCGCTACTCTCTGTCCATCGGCTTTTTGGCGGTGGGCATCTCCGTCATCACCGGCGGCTTCCTGGGCATCATCGCCGCCTACTATCCCAAGCTGGACAACATCATCATGCGCACCATGGACCTGTTCATGGCCATTCCTCAGATGCTGCTGGCCATGTGCATCGTCTCCGCCCTGGGCGGAAGCCTTTTCAACCTGATGCTGGCGGTGGGACTTTCCTCCACGCCCAAATTTGCCCGGGTGGTGCGGGCCTCCGTGCTTTCCACCCGGGAGCAGGAATTCGTGGAGGCGGCCCGGGCCATCGGCGCCGGCAACCTGCGCATCATCTGGCATCACATCCTGCCCAACTCCATCTCTCCCCTGATCGTCCAGGCCACCCTGGCCATGGCCGGCGCCATCATCTCCGCCTCCGCCCTGAGCTTCCTGGGCTTCGGCATCCAGGCGCCGCAGCCGGAGTGGGGCGCCATGCTCTCCGCCGGCCGCAAGTACATCCGCACCCTGCCCTACCTGACCGTCATCCCCGGCCTTGCCATCATGGTGGTGGTATACGCGCTGAACGTGGTGGGCGACGGCCTGCGGGACTGCCTGGATCCCCGGCTGAAGAAGCGAGTGAGGAAAGGAGCGCAGTATGAGCGAGAACATATTGGAAGTCCAAGACCTGGAGATCCGCTACGTCACGGACGAAGAGACCGTCCGGGCAGTAAACGACATCTCCTTTTCCCTGAAAGAGGGCGAGAGCATCGGCCTCGTGGGCGAGACCGGCGCCGGCAAGACCACCACGGCCCTGGGCATCATGGGTCTGGTGCCCGATCCCCCCGGCGAGGTGGTGGGCGGCAGCATCGTCTTTGACGGACAGGATCTTTTGAAGCTGCCGGAAAAGCAGATGCGGGAGATTCGGGGCGGCAAGATCTCCATGATCTTTCAGGACCCCATGACCTCTTTGAACCCCGTCATGACCGTGGGCGACCAGATCGCCGAGGTGGTGCTGCTGCACAACAAGATGTCCAAGGCCCAGGCGAAAAAGCGGGCCATGGAAATGCTGGAACAGGTGGGTATCCCCGGCAGCCGGTGCGACGACTACCCCCATCAGTTCTCCGGCGGCATGAAGCAGCGTGTGGTCATCGCCATCGCCCTGGCGTGCAGCCCCAAGCTGCTGATCGCCGACGAGCCCACCACCGCTCTGGACGTGACCATCCAGGCCCAGGTGCTGGAGTTGATGCGCAAGCTGAAGGAGACCTACAACACCTCCATGATCCTCATCACCCACGATTTGGGCGTGGTGGCCAAGATCTGCGATAAGGTGGCCGTGGTTTATGCCGGTGAGATCATCGAGACCGGCACCCTCAAGGAAATCTACACCGATAAGCGCCACCCCTATACCATCGGATTGTTCGACTCCCTGCCGGACATCGAAAACGACGCCTCCACCCTCAAGGTCATCCAGGGCTCCGTGCCGGACCCGTCCGACCTGCCCGACGGCTGCAAGTTCCATCCCAGGTGCCCGTATGCCACGGAGGCGTGCAAAACTGGCCGTGTCCCGCTGACCCTGCTGGAGGGCACCCACATGGTCCGCTGCAACCGCTACCGCAACACGGAGGTTTGATATGGCAGAGATTTTAAGAGTTGAAGACCTGAAAAAATACTTTCAGACCCGCAAGGGCACGCTCCACGCCGTGGACGGCGTCACCTTCAGCGTCCAGGCCGGCAAGACCCTGGGCATTGTGGGCGAGTCCGGCTGCGGCAAGTCCACCCTGGGGCGTGTGATCCTGCATCTGCACGAGCGCACCTCCGGCAAGATCATCTTCAACGGCCAGGACATCTCCCAGGTGACCCCCGCCCAGCTCAAGGACCTGCGCCGGCAGATGCAGATCATCTTCCAGGATCCCTATGCCTCCCTGAATCCCCGCATGACCATCGGCGATATCATCGCCGAGCCTTTGAAGATCTATAAGGTCTGCCGCAGCAAGGAGGAGCTCCAGAAGAAGGTCCGGGATACCATGGACGTGGTGGGCCTTGCCGAGCGGACCTTCTACCTCTATCCCCACGAACTGGACGGCGGCCGCCGCCAGCGGGTGGGTATCGCCCGGGCCCTGATCCTGGATCCGTCGCTCATCGTGTGCGACGAGCCGGTCTCCGCTCTGGATGTGTCCATCCAGGCCCAGATCCTCAACCTGATGATGCAGCTGCAAAAAGAGCGGAACCTGACCTATCTGTTCATCACCCACAACCTCTCGGTGGTCAAGCACATCTCCGACGACATCACCGTCATGTACCTGGGCCAGATGGTGGAAAAGGCAGGCTCCTCCGAGATCTTTGCCCACCAGTATCACCCCTACACCAAGGCGCTCATCTCCGCCATCCCCCTGCCCAAATACGACGCGCCGGACAACCAGATCATCCTCAAGGGCGAGATCACTTCTCCCATCAACGTGACCAAGTCCTGCCGCTTCGCGCCGCGCTGCCCCTACGCCCGTCCGGAGTGCTTCAACGACGAGCCTCAGCTGCAGGAGGTGAGCAAAGACCATTTCGTCAAGTGCCACTTCGTCCGGGAGATCAACGGCCTGTGACCGGCGGACACCAAATACAGGGAGGTATTATGCAAGACTACGGATTTGACCGTTTTGAAAGCCGGGTGCCCTGGCACCAGACCAAATGGGACCCGGATGTGCTGGAGGAGAAGTTCGGCAGCAGCGATGTGCTGCCCGCCTGGATCGCTGACATGGACTTCAAGACCCCGCCCGCCGTCCAGGCCGCCGTCACGGAAGCGGCGCAGCATGGCATGTACGGCTACACCGGCGTGGGCAAGGACGTGATCCAGTCCTATTGGAACTGGCAGTCCCGCCGCAACGGCTGGAAGGGCCGGGAGGAGTGGCTCCGCTTCACGCCCGGCGTGGTGTCGGCCATCAATCTGCTGCTGCTTTCCCAGACGGAGCCGGGAGACGAGGTCTTGATCCAGCGCCCCGTGTACTACCCCTTCTTCCACTCTATCCGCCAGCAGGAGCGGACGGTGGTCAACAGCCCCCTGATATACCGGGACGGCCGCTATGAGATCGACTTCGAGGACTTTGCCCGCAAGGCCGCCTCCCCCAAGTGCCGCGCCTTTATCCTCTGCAGCCCCCATAACCCGGTGGGGCGTGTGTTCACCACCGAAGAGCTGCGCCGGCTGGGTGAGATCTGCCTGGAAAACGGCGTGTTCGTCATTGCCGATGAGATCCACAGCGACCTGATCTTCCCGGGCCACCGGCACACGGTATTTGCGTCCTTGTCCGACGCCTTTGCCCAAAACTGCGCCGTTTGCCACGCCCCCTCCAAGACCTTCAACCTGGCGGGCCTGGCCTTTTCCTGCATTTCCATCCCCGACGCGCAGCGCCGAGAGCGGTTTGACGCCATGGCCGCCCGGTACGGCCAGACCCGGCCCACCTTCTTCGCCCCCGTGGCCGCCAAGGCGGCCTGGGACGGCGGGGAGGACTGGTTGACCGCCTGCCTTGCCTACATCCGGGGCAACTATGATTTCCTGACGGATTTCCTTACAAAGACCTGGCCCGGCCGGGTGAGTGCCGTTCCCCTGGAGGGCACCTATCTTGCCTGGGTAGATTTCCGGCAGCTGGAGCCGGATCCGGAAAAATTGGAGCAGATCATGACGCGCAAGGCCAAGGTGGCCCTGGACGAGGGCTATATTTTCGGCCCCGAGGGCAACGGCTTTGAGCGGATCAACCTGGCGGCCCCCCGGGCAGTGATCGAGCAGATCCTCTCCCGCATCGCCGCCGCATTCCAGTGACCCAACCAAAAAACGAAGGAGCAACGAAAATGGGAAACTATAAAAAGTCCATGCTGATCGAGGAGAGCGACAACGTAGCCGTTGCGGTGGAGCCCATCCAGGCCGGGGAGCAGACCCTGGTCGGCGGAGAGGTCCTCACCGCCAACGAGTTCATCAAAGAAGGCCACAAGATCGCCCGCACGGACATTGCCAAGGGCGCCGAGATCATCAAGTACGGCGTCCATATCGGTACCGCCACCCAGGACATCCGCAAGGGCGACTGGGTCCACGAGCACAATGTCTACGACGACTTTGAGGAGATCAACCAGCAGCAGAGGGCCTACTACCGTTCCATGGCCCCCGACGCCCTGGATTATACGGTCACCTACAAGTACCAGAAGGACCAGCTGGATCTCCCCGAGACCATCATGGGCTTCAAGCGGGCCGACGGCTCTTTCGGCATCCGCAACCAGGTGGTAGTCATCTCCCTGGTGCAGTGTTCCAACAACGCCGCCCAGCGCATCTCCACCGCCTGCGGCGTGCCCGCCACCTTTGTGGACGCCGCCTGCGGTGAGTTCCCCGACCGCTTCGCCCGCACCCGCCGGGGCTTCATCACCACCGGCACCCACCCCAATACGTTCGGCGTGGTCCTGCTGTCCCTGGGCTGCCAGCAGACGGACCCGGAGGACGTGGCCGCGGAGATCCGCAAGACCGGACGCCCGGTGGTCAACATCAGCATCCAGTCCGAGGGCGGCGTCACCAAGGCCATCCAGGACGGCATCGAGGCCGTGGAGGAGCTCAAGCGCCAGGCAGCTGCCCAGAAGCGGGAGCCCTGCCCCCTCAGCGGGCTGATCATCGGCGGCTACAACGGCGGTTCCGACTGGACCAGCGGCCTTTCCGCCAATCCGGTGGTAGGCGAGGTCATCGACATGCACCTGTCCATGGGCGGCAAGGCCGTGGAGATCTGCGGCCGGGGCGGCTACCCCACCACCGCCGGCTCCTATGAGATCGGCATGCGCCTGATGGACATCGGCGACTTCTTCAACGAGGACTGTACCCGCCGGGGCGGCAAGGGCCTTTCCCAGGTGAACCCCACCCCCGGCAACAAGGCCGGCGGCCTGACCACCATGACCGAGAAGAACCTGGGCAGCTTCAAGACCCAGGGCCACCGCCGGATCCTGGGCATCCTGGACTGCGGCGATCCCGTCCCCGGCGCCGGTGCCTGGGGCATCAACCAGGCCCAGGGCGCCAACGACGCCTACGCCTCCACCACCCTGGCCATGAGCGGCTGCCACATCTGCCTGTTCACCACCGGCCGGGGCAACCCCATCGGCAACGCCTGCATGACCACCATCAAGATCACCGGCAACCAGCAGACGGCCACGGCCCTGGCGGACATGATCGACTACTCCGCCGCTCCCATGCTCTATGGCGAGATGGATCTCCAGCAGAGCGGCCGGGCCCTGTATGATCTGATGCTGCGGGTGGCCAACGGCGAAGAGACCAAGGCGGAGCTGCTGGGCGATTACAGCTGGACCACGCCCCACGGCACCAGCTACAACGGCGACTATTGATCCTTTTGGATACCAGCGGATGGCCGGAAGCGATTCCGGTCATCCGTATCCCTTTTTCCACATTTCCTGATCCGAGAGAGGCCTGATACCACATGCGCAATCCAAAGACAAAAGCGATTTTCCTCATGCTCGTCTCCTCCCTGTCCTTTTCCGTCATGCAGATCTTCGTCAAGCTCAGCTCGGAAGAGGTGGGGACCTTTGAGCAGACCTTTTTCCGCAACCTGGTCAGCCTGATCATTGCCGCCGTCATGGTGCGGCAGGAAAAGCTCCAGGTGTTCCAAGAGATCAAAAAAGGCGGCTGGGCCCTTTGGGGCCGCTCCTTTTTCGGCTTTTTGGGCGTGGTGCTGTTCTTCTATGCCGCCGGAAACGCCCGGCAGGCGGACGTGGCCATGCTCAACCGGGCGGCGCCTGTGTTCGTGACGCTGTTTGCCGGTCTATTCTTAAAAGAGGACATTACGCCGGTGAAGATCGCCTCCACCGTGCTGTGCCTGGTGGGCGCCTACATCGCCATGCAGCCCTCCTTTGACTCCAACCCCTTCCCCCTGCTGGCGGCGCTGATGGCCGCTGTGGTCTCCGGCATGGCCTACACCATGCTCTCCTACTGCAAGCGGTTTGTAGGCCCCTCCGTCATCATCTTCCACTTCTCCGCCCTGAGCACCGTCTGCGCGGCGGTCATGATGCTCCCCAGCTTCGTGGTCCCGTCGCCCAAGGTGCTTTTCATGCTGGTGATGATCGGTGTGTTTGCCGCGGTGGGTCAGTTCCTCTTGACCTACGCATACCAGCAGGCGCCCGCCTCGGAGGTGAGCATCTACCAGTACTCCGGCGTGGTGTTCACCGCCGCGCTGAGCTATGTGTTCTTGCACGAATCCCTCAGTGCCAGCTCTATTGTGGGCGGCGTGGTGATCCTGGCCGCCATTTTCTGGGTCTTTGAATATCACCGCAAGCACGCAGCCTGACGGGCGGGGAACCCGCAGCCGCTTTTTTCTCCCGGCGGCACGGGAAGGCTCCCGCATGAATGCGCGGCGGAGCAGACGGAGCATCCGTCCGCTCCGCCGCGTACGTTTGCCCCGGCCGCGGCGTTTGACACGCCCGCCCTCCCGTGATACATTAAAAAATTTCCACCGCACCGCCCTCCGGGCAGAAAGAGGCCGCCTATGAAGATCCGCATCGCGATTCCAGGATATGAACGTATCCTGCAGCTTATCAGCACGATCCGGTCCAACTACTCTTCCGACGTGGAATTTGCCGTGGTGCCGCCGGACGCTTTTACCGGGAACGGCGGCGAAAAGATCCGGGCCGTGGAGCAGGCCGGCGATGTGGATATCTTTGTGGCCTCGGGAAGCGCCTACGCCTGTTTTGAACAGTATGTGGAGCGGACGGCGCTGCTGGGGATGACCTGCCACTACATCTGGTCCACCAAAAGCTATCTGGACGCCCTGGACGCGGCCATCAAAATCGTTACCAAACAGCGGACCCAGCAGGGAACCCCCGGCTGGGAATTCATGTTCCTGGAAAACGGGTTCCATGTGAACGTGTCCGACGGCGTGGAGCGGGGGCGCACTTCCTGGGCCCAGTTCCCGCAGATCAACCCCGTTCCCCCCATGTTCAACAGCTATGCCGAGCGGTGGACCACCTACCGGCTGGGGGAGCGGCTGGGAGAGCCCTATCCCGGCTCCCGTTTCGACGCCAGCAAATTCGACGATCTGATCAAGCAGCAGGTCCCCCGCTGGACCACCTCCATCCCCATGGCCCAGGATGCCTACAATGCATACGACGGTTGTATCCTGCTGGCCCACAGCCAGGGCGGACTCTTTGCCCTCAACGCGGCACCGGCCTGTCCGCAAAATGTAAAGGCCATCGTTCTGATCGAGAGCTCCTTCACCCTGGATGTCACCCAAACAGACGTCTCCTCTTTGAAGAACGTCTCCTTCCTGTTTGTCTGGAGTGATTTCCTGGGGGAGGCATACCGCAGCGAGCGCTATACCTGGATCGGGGATTTTGCCTACACGAAGACCATGCGCAGCCTGCACCAAAAAATTCTGGATTTGGGCGGATGCAGTCAATGGCTCCACCTGCCGGAGATGGGCATCCGGGGAAACACCCACGCCATGATGATCGAAGACAACAGCCGCCAGATCGCCGACATGGTCTGTGACTGGCTCAAAGCCCAGCTGGCGCGCCCTGCCCGCCTCTGACGCCCCTGGGAAAGGAGCTTCCCATGGAAAACGGATCACTCTGCTTCCGGGCGACGGAATCGGCCCGGAAATCGTCGCACAGGCCGCGGCGGTTTTGGAGCGGATCAGGACCCGCTTCGGCCACCGCTTCCAGTTTTCCCAGGCCTGCATCGGCGGTAACGCCATCGATCTGTACGGGACCAGTCTGCCCGAGCAGAGCCTGCGCACCTGTCTGGAGGCGGACAGTGTGCTGCCGGGCGCGGTGGGCGGGCCCAAATGGGACCACGTCCAAGCCGAAAACCGGCCGGAGACCGCCTTACTGCGCCTGTGACACCATGCGTTACAGCCGCGAAGAGATCGAGCGGGTGGTCCGCGCAGGCTTCGCGCCATCCCGAACCCGGCGCCGGCAGCTGGTATCTGTGGACAAGAGCAACTTGCTCGCCTGCTCAAAGCTGTGGCGCAGGACGGTGGACGGGGTGGCCCGGCTGTACCCGGACGTGTCCGTGGAGCACATGCTGGTGGACCATTGTGCCATGCAGTTTCTGCGGGCCCCCCACCGCTTTGATGTGATGCTGACGGAAAACATGTTCGGGGACATCCTCTCCGACGAGGCCAGCATGACCGCCGGCTCCATCGGCATGATGCCCTCCGCCAGTCTGGGCAGCGGGACACGAGGCCTCTATGAGCCCATTCACGGCAGCGCACCGGATATTGCCGGTACGGACACCGCCAACCCGGTGGGGACCATTCTCTCCGCCGCCATGATGCTGCGCCATTCTTTCCACATGACCCGAGCGGCCGACGCGGTGGAAGCCGCCGTAGGTGCCGCGCTGGACGCAGGCCTGCGCACCGCGGACATCTGGACCCCCGGCACCAGGAAGGTCTCCTGCAGCCAGATGGGCCGGGAGATCCTGGAGCACATCTGATTTTCTGCGCGGCACCGCCCGATACAGCAACCCCCCTGGAAGGATCCTTCCAGGGGGGTTTTACTGTTTTTCGGTACATCCGCCGCCTGCCAAAGCCGGCGCGGCGGGTCTTTCATCCATTCAAATACCGCCAAAGCGTCACACGGCTGATTCCCATCGCCCGGGCAATCTGCTCGTTGCTTACGGAATAAAGCTCTTTGAGCGTCTCCACAGCTTCTTGATACTGCGTGAGGGTCGTGCTGTCCGGCGGGGCATGCAGCACAGGGTGCTCCTCCACGAAATTGCGCAGCAATTCCTCCTCGCCGATGGCCTGTACCAGCAAGATGCTCTTGGCCCGCGGCGTGGGATGTACCGCCTGTTCCATGCCGGCCAGATACCGATATACGCTTCGCTCCAGCTCTGCCAAATTTCCTGGCCAGGCGTACGATTGCAGAATCTGCTGCATTTTCTCCGTCAGCAGCCGTCTCTCGCCTGCGGCAGATAGTTTTTTCTGCTCCGCCGCCTTTTGCATAAACAGCGCGGGTACATCCTCCCGGCGCTGGCTCAGGGGCGGCACATCCAGCACAAAGGTGGACAGGTGGTATTTCTCAGAAAGCCACTTTGCGTCCTCCGTCCCGCCAATGATCATAAACTGCACGTCAAGCGAAAAAGGCGCCCGCCCGTTCACCCGCAGGACCCGCTGCCCCGCTGCAACCGCTTCTACAATATTCTGCACCGGGGCAGATGCCTGCCGGTAATTGCGAAGGATGACTCCCCCTCCATTTGCCAGCTCCAAAATTCCCCGCGTAACGCCATGGATGTCCTCCTGCCCGATCAGATAGGCCCTGGCACTTTCCGGCGAGATCAAGGAAACGTCCAGCTCGATCAAAGGCGCGCCGCTCCGGGCGGACGTATTGAACAGGGCTTCCGCCAGTGCGCCCCGGTCCGTATCCTTCTCTCCCAGAATACACAGATTCCCGGACACGCCGGCAAGCTGACGCGCTTTTTGCACACAAGCCTCCATGGCCGGTGACACAGCCACAAGATTATCCCAGCATTTTCGGTTGATGCGGGCAGCGCGCTTGCCTGTCCCCCGGCGGTTATCGATGTCCAGAAAATAGACCCGGGAAAACGGCTCTCCCTGTACGCAGAGCGTCCGGCTCCGGTAATGGACCATGGTCCCGTTCATCAGCCGGTGCCCCTCCCGGTTCGCCCCATTGTCAGGTACCGGCTGAATCTCCTCCAGCGACGGCAGCACCTGCCCGATCATCTGTCCAATTGCCTGGGGACGGCTGACGCCTGTGAGCTGCTGCGCCGCAGAATTGAATACGATGATCCGGCCGGACGCATCCGTCACTACGATGCCCGCACCGGACTGCTCCACCACTCCGTTGAAAAGCTGCCGCTGCTTGGCCCGCTCCCGGTTGGTTTCCACGCTGCGCCGGGCACGCCGGATGGTCTCCTGGATCGTCTCGATGCTGGGCGTGACCAGCACGCCCGCTTTTCCCGCAGCAGTCGCCAGCTCCACCGGATAGGCGGCGCCGATGATCACATCCACGTCCTCCCGCTCCACGATCTGCTGAAGCTCAAAGGAATCCTCATAGGAGTAAATGGGGACGTCCCTTCCCACCATGGAGGAAAACAGCTCGGCGGGAATGGCATGGGTATACTTGTGTTTCACAAAAGCCGGCGCCCGGCCCAGGGTCAGCGCCTTATGCAGCCCGATCAGATAGTCCAGGTTGCTGATCCGCAGTTCCACCATGGGCATTTGGGAGATCCTCCGGAACTCCGCGGCATTACCGGAGCCCGCAATAAAAATATCGCAGCCGGCGATCTGCTGGGCGCGAACGATCTCCGCCAGGTTATTGATGTTGCAGTCCGCCACCGTGACCTCCCCGGCCTCTTCTCCCATGAGATGCAGCGCTTTTTTGATGACGGCCGATGCCCTGTGGTATCCCAGAATACAAATTTTGCAAGACGTCCGCTCCATAGTTTTTCCCGCCTTTTGTTTCATTCTTACAGTTAAAATTATATACGAAACATTTTTAAAGTAAATATCCGTTTTTTATAAATCCTTTTACATATTTATAAAAATCCGCTAAGTTGTTTTTGTACATTTTTCAGCAAAGACGGAAGGAGCATACACATGATATTCCCTCAAAACGTTGAGATCACGGAGGTCGGCCCACGCGACGGCATTCAAAACGTGCACGATCTCGTCTCCTTTGACGGCAAGGTAGCCATCATCCGCAAGATGGCCGAGGCGGGATTCAAGCGCATCGAAGCCGTTTCCTTTGTCAGCCCCAAGGCCATCCCGCAGATGGCAGACGCCAAGGAAGTATTCCTGGCGGTAAAGGACGACCTGCGCAAAAACGGTGTTCGGTCCGTGGCACTGGTCCCCAATGCCCGGGGCGTGGAAACCGCGGTGGAGTGCGGTGTGGACGAGGTCACCTATGTCATCAGCGTCAGCGAGCAGCACAACATGGCCAACGTCCGCCGCACACCGGCCGAGTCCATGGAGCAGTTCCGCCAGCTGATCGAGCAGTACAAGGGACAGATCGACTTCCGTCTGGGTTTGGTCACCGCGCTGGGCAGCCCCTTTGCAGGCGAGGAGATCCGCACGGAGACCGTGGTGGACATGGCCCGCTTCGGCCTGGAGCTGGGCTGCAGCATGATCACCGTGGCCGACACTGTGGGTGTTTCCGACCCGGCCAACACCTATCATGTCATGAAAGCGCTGACCGACGAGTTCGGCCCCGACAAGTTCGTGATGCATCTGCATAACACCCGCGGCATGGCGCTGGCCAACACCCTGGCCTGCCTGGAGCTGGGCGTCCACCATTTCGAGGCCGCCTGCGGCGGTCTGGGCGGCTGCCCCTTCGCTCCCGGCGCTGCCGGCAACACCGCCACGGAAGATCTCAACCACATGCTCACCCGTATGGGCATCCGCACCGGCCTGGACGCGGACAAGCTGTATGACGTGACCACGCTGATCAAAGAGCACGTCCACGCCCCCATCGTCAGCTCCATCTATCCCCTGTACAAGAAGACCTGCTGCGTGTGACCCTTTTGTAGAGAAAGGAGTTTCTTATGTTGAAAGATCGTTTGGAATACTACTATCTCAAAAGCGACATGAACTGCGCGGAGACCATCCTCCACGCCGCCGCGGACGAGTGGAACCTGCCGGTGGACCAGAGCGCCTTCAAGGCCATCGCCGGCTTTGGCGCGGGCTGCGGCTGCGGCCGCTTCTGCGGCGCCGTGGCGGGCGGGCTGGCCACGCTGGGTCAGATGCACATCGACACCCGCGCCCATGCCGCCGAGGGCTTCGCTGACCGCTGCGCCGCGTTCGTGGAGGCAGCCGAGGCCCATCTGGGCTCCGTCCAGTGCGAGGAGCTCAAGGCCAAGTACCGCACGGAGGAATGCCGCTGCCTCAAGACGCTGGAGCTGGCGGCGGAAGTGTTGGAGCAGCACGCAGCCAAGAGCGGCGGCGTCTGAGCTCCCTCAGATACTCAAAAATACATATGTTGGAGGCTTCCATGTTTTTAGGTATTATCGGATTTTTGATGGTCGCCGCGCTGGTGACGCTGCTGATCTCCAAAAAAGCATCTCCCATTGTCGCATTTATTTTGGTTCCCATTGTAGGCGGCCTGATCGCCGGCTTTTCTCCCATGGAGATCGTGGATTTTGCGGTTGCCGGTCTGGCCGGAAACCTGAAAAACACCATGATGATCTGCTTTGCGGTGCTGTTTTTCTGCGTCATCATCGACACCGGCGCCTTTGAGCGGATCGTTGCCCGCCTGATCTCCGCCATTCACGGCAACATCACCATGCTGATGATCCTGACCGTGATCATCACCATCATCGGCCATCTGGACGGCTCCGGCCCCAGCACGTTCCTCATCTCCCTGGTGCCCCTGCTGCCCATCTACAAGAAGATGAAGATCAACCCCCTCATTGCGCTGTGCCTTTGCTGCGGCACTGCCGGCATCGCCAACGCAGTGCCCTGGGGCGGCCCGGCGGCCCGCGCCGCCACCGGCCTGGGCGTGGAGTCTGCCGCCATCTGGCGCTACGGCCTGCCCATGCAGATCACCGGCATTGTGTGCATGCTGCTCCTGGCCTGCTACTTTGCCAGGAAGGAAAAGGCCCGCCTTGCCGCCTCCGGCGAGCTGGTCCAGGTGACGGAGTCCTTCGGCCTGGAGAGCCAGCTGGACCCCGAGCTGCTGCGCCCCAAGATGTTCTTCATCAACCTGCTGCTGATCGTGGTGGTTGTCGCCACGCTGGTGGTGATGCCCGACGTTCCTCCCCACATCGTGTTCATGGTGGCCTTTGCCGTGGCCCTGCTGATCAACTACCCCAACTCCAAG
>CAUWEK010000008.1:0-26375 GCA_963557435.1 uncultured Dysosmobacter sp. | reverse complement strand
AGGAGGTCATCGTGGGCGTGGTGGGCACGCTGCAGTTCGACGTGTTCCAGTACCGCATGCGCAACGAGTACGGCGTGGAGCTCTATATGAACGGCCTGCCCTACGACCATCTGCGCCTCATTACGGAGTGCCCCTGCAAGCCGGAGGATCTGGTGCTTTGCACCGGCTCCGCCATTCTGGAGGACTTCCGGGGCCGTCTGCTGGTGGCCTTCGGCGGCGAGTGGTCCGTGGGCTTCCTCACCAAGCACAACCCCGGATTGGAGCTGGCAGACTCCCTGTCTGTGTAAAAACAAAAGCAGGAGCCATGGAAATCCATGGCTCCTGTTTTTTATGCGCCTGCGGCGCGGGTGGAGGCAGCTCGTTCGCTTCTGACAAAAAAAGAGGACACCCAAAATTGGATGTCCTCTCTTACCTGGAGCGGGCAACGAGGCTCGAACTCGTCACCGGCATCCCAAAAATGGCCTCCGGCCATTTTCAGGAACCCTGCCGCACCTCTGATTAAAATGCGCCTGCGGCGCAGGTGGAGGCAGCTCGTTCACTGCTAACGAAAGAGAGAGGACATCCAGAATCGGATGTCCTCTCTTACCTGGAGCGGGCAACGAGGCTCGAACTCGCTACCTCCACCTTGGCAAGGTGGCGCTCTACCAGATGAGCTATGCCCGCGGAACAGGTGTTATTCTAACAGAGCATATGCACTTTGTCAAGCGGTTTGCCAAATTTTTTCTCAATTATTTTCCCACATCCCCGGAGGCCCACACAAACTCGATCAGGCCCACCGGTCCGGAGGCAGGATAATAGGTCACTGTCCACGCCGGTGACTCTGTCAGCCCGTGCTTTTCCCGGATCTGGGACACCACGGTCTCCACCAGGGCCGGGTCTTCCTCCTCCCGCCAGTAGCCGATGCGCACCGCCAGCTCGCTTTTCCCCGCCTCCAGGGCAGCGTCCAGCAGACTGGGCAGGGCCTCGGTACTGGTGGCGTTCACCACCGCCTGGATCTGCTGCTCCGTACGCCGGTAGCTGATCTGCACGGAGATCTCGTAGTAGCCCCGCTGGGCGCGGCTGGTGGAGGTGATGTACTCCACGGCATAGGCGCCCATGGGCGTCTCCTGCTGGATCTCCGTGGTGGCCTGCTCCAGCGTCTCCGCCACGGCCATGTCGTCCGTAAAGTTATAGAGCCGGATGGTGGCGCTCTCCGTGTGCTGGCCGATGAGCAGCAGCACGTCGTTGACCACGTCCTGATAGCTCTCCGCCCGCAGTGTGCCGGCGGCCTCGCTCTCCCAGAAGGTGGAGCTGTGCGGCTCCACGGTGCTGTACTGCCGCTCCAGCAGGGAGGCGCACCCCGTCAACAGGCACAGCGCCGCCAGCGCCGCCAGGACACCTGCTTTCCGTTTCAAGGGCACACCTCCTCTCTGGCTCACATACCCAGATCTTCGTTGATCAAAACGACTTCCGTCTCCATGCCCATCATGGGGCCCCACAGCTCCACCAGGCCACGGCAGATGCGGTCGGGGCTCTTGCAGTCATAGCACCGGTCCCCGTTGACGGCGCAGGGGGTCTTCTTCCCCAGGCGCCGGGCGTTCAGGGGCGCGGCGATGTTCCGGGCCCGCCACAGCGCCTCGTCCCGGGTGGGAGCAAGCTTGTTGGCGCCGATGACAAAGTAGACCTTCTTGTGGCCGTAGAGGGTGGAGGCCACCCGGTTGCCGGTGCCGTCGATGTTGAGGATCTCCCCCGTCTCGGCCAGGCCGTTGGCAGAGGTCAGGTACACGTCGGCTCCCGCCGCCTTGTCCCGCTGCTCCGGACCGCCCTGCCAGTGCCAATACACCTGGTTGTGCTGTGCCAGACGGTCATAGAGCCCCAGCTGCTGCACGGTCACAGAACCGCCGATGCCCACGCTGACGCCGTCGATGGCGCCGTTCAAGTAATCCGCCGCCGCCTCGCCGCTGTCAAACACCCGGACGGTATAGCCCCGCTGCCGCAGAGCCTGTTCCACCGCTGTAAAATCCGCCATCTTAGATTTCCTCCTTTTGATAATCTCCAAATCCCTCGCCCAGCACATCGTGGGCGTCGCACACGATCAAAAAGGCCTTGGGGTCCAGCTGGTGCACCGTACGCTTGATCTGCACGATGTCACGCTGCTTGAAGGCCACCATCAAAACCTGCTTGTCCCGGCCCGTATAGGCACCCTGTCCCCGCAGGATGGTCACGCCCCGGTCCTGCTCTTTCAGCAGCACCTGGGCCAGGGCCTCCCACCGGTCGGAGATGATGTAGGCCACCTTGGACGTATCCAGTCCGTAGAGGACCGTGTCCATGACCCGGGTGGCCACAAATAGTCCCACCGCGCCGTAGAGCGCCGCCTCCACCCGGCCGAAGGCCAGGGCCGCCAGCGCCAGCACCACGCCGTCAGGCACCAGGATGAGCTTGCCCAGCGGCAGCCAGGGCCAGCGCAGCTTCAAAAGCCGGGCCACGATATCCGTGCCGCCGGTGGTGGCGCCCTGGGAAAACACGATCCCCAGACTCAAGCCCATGAGCGCGCCGCCGCACAGCGTGGCCAGCATGGGGTCCATGGGTGCGAAGGGATACACGGCGGCAATGAGGTCGATGGCCACGGAGCTGACCGCCATGGAAAAAAGGGAGGAGGCCAGCAGGTGGAAGCCGATGTACCGCCAGCCCGCAAAGAACAGCGGCACGTTCAAGACGATGGTCAAAACGCCCACCGGGATGCCGGGGAGCAGGGCGTTGATGACCTGGGCAAGGCCCGTGATGCCGCCCATGGCCACCTGGTTGGGATCGAAGAACCAGTCGAAGGCCAGGCCGAAGAGCACCGATCCCAGGGCGATGATGCCGTAGCTTTTCAATTTCTCTTTCATATTGTCCCTCACTCCAAAAGATCCAGCTGCCGCTCCTCGGTGTCCTCCTGGCGCAGCAGGGCGCCGGCGGCGGGCAGGGCCCGCACCCGGTAGCGGCTGACGTTGGAGATGCTGGTCTGGGCCAGCGGCTCCACGCTTTCCAGATGATACTTGGGCTTGAGGGTCATCACCGCCACGCCCTGGGTGGTACGGGTGGTCTTGGGCGCCAGAAGTGCCGTGTGGAACACCAGGCAGCGCCGCTCCGTGGAGTACACCGCCACCTCCTGGTCCTCCGCCAGGGGCAGGATGCACCGCAGGGGGGACTTGTCGGAATAGGCGCCGGTGAGCTTGCGGCGGTTGGAGGTGGTCTGGTAGGCCTTCAGCTCCACCCGGGCCGCCTTGCCGTTTTCAAAGAAGAACACCAGCGCGCCGGTATAGTCCCCGGGCAGCACCGCGTACACCACGCTCTCCTCGCTGTCCATGGAGAGCTTTGCGGGCAGGTAGTCGCCCAGGACGCTTGCCTTGGCGTCGTCGAACTCGCTCAGGCGGGTCTTGTACACCTGGCACTTGTCCGTAAAGAACATGATCTCGGCGGTGTTGGTGGTCTCGAAGCTCTGGGCGGGGCCGTCGCCGTCCTTGTACTTCTGCTCGCTGTTCATGCGCAGGGAGGCAGGGGTGATCTTTTTGAAGTACCCCTCCCGGGAGAGGAACACGCTGACGGGATAGTCGGCCACCTCGGACTCCTCGGTGTAGTGCTCCACCTCGTGGCTCAGCAGGATAGACGTGCGGCGGGGCTCGCCGTACTTTTTGGCCACGGCCGTCAGTTCCTCCACGATGATCTTCTTCACCCGGCGGGGATTGGCCAGAATGTCCTCCAGGTCGTCGATCTCATTTTGCAGGGCCTCCGTCTCATTGACCCGCTTGAGGATATACTCCTTGTTGATGTTGCGCAGCTTGATCTCCGCCACGAACTCCGCCTGCACCTGGTCGATGCCGAAGCCGATCATCAGGTTGGGGACGACTTCCGCCTCCTCTTCCGTCTGGCGGATGATGGCGATGGCCTTGTCGATATCCAGCAGGATGCGCTTGAGGCCCTTCAAAAGGTGCAGCTTTTCCTTGCGCTTATTCAGCACGAAGTACGTCCGCCGCCGGACAGACTCCGTGCGCCAGGCGGTCCACTCCTCCAGGATCTGCCGCACTCCCAGCACCCGGGGGCTGCCGGCGATGAGCACGTTGAAGTTGCAGGCGAAGGCGTCCTCCAGGGGGGTGAGCTTATAGAGCTTGGTCATGAGCTTGTCCGGGTCCACGCCCCGCTTGAGGTCGATGGCCAGCTTCAAGCCCGTCAGGTCCGTCTCATCCCGCATGTCGGCGATCTCCTTGGCCTTTCCGGCCTTGATGAGCTCGGCCACCTTATCCAAGATTGCCTCCACGGTGGTGGAGTAGGGGATCTCGTAGATCTCGATGAGGTTTTCCTCTTTCACATACCGGTAGCGGGCCCGCACCCGGACGCTGCCCCGGCCCGTATCGTAGATGTCCCGCAGGGCGTCCGGATCGCAGATGAGCTGGCCGCCGGTAGGGAAGTCCGGCGCCAGCAGCGTCTCCGTCAGGTCGCAGTCGGGGTTTTTGAGATAGGCGATGGTGGTCTCACAGACCTCCTTGAGGTTGAAGCCGCAGAACTGGGACGCCATGCCCACGGCGATGCCGCTGTTGGCGCTCACCAGAATGTTGGGGAAGGTGGTGGGCAGCAGGGCGGGCTCTTTCATGGTGTTGTCGTAGTTATCCACGAAGTCCACCGTGTCGGCATCGATGTCCCGGAACAGCTCGGCACAGATGGGCGTGAGCTTGGCCTCCGTATACCGGGGGGCGGCACAGGACATGTCCCGGGAGTAGCTCTTGCCGAAGTTGCCCTTGGAGTCCACGAAAGGCGTCAGCAGCGCGCCGTAGCCCCGGGAGAGGCGCACCATGGTGTCGTAGATGGCGGCGTCGCCGTGGGGGTTGAGGCGCATGGTCTGGCCCACGATGTTAGCCGACTTGGTGCGCGCGCCCGTGAGAAGTCCCATCTTGTACATGGTGTACAGGAGCTTGCGGTGGGAGGGCTTGAAGCCGTCGATCTCCGGGATGGCCCGGGAGACGATGACGCTCATGGCATAGGGCATGTAGTTGAGCTCCAGGGTGTCGGTAATGGGCTGCTCCACCACCGCCGCCTTCAAGCCCAGAACGTTGGGGTTATTGGCTTTGTGCCGGTTCTCCTCCGGCTGCTTCTTTTTTGGCATAGTCTCTTGATCCTTACTTCCAGTCTAAAATTTGCCGCCGGAGGAAACGCGGCCGTCAAGCGGCCGCGTCCTCCATAGGCTCAGGGCTTACCTCACCGGCAAAGCCCTCGTAGGGGTTGATGACAGTCTCTCCGTCGCCGGGGGCGGCAGCGGGCGCCTGGTCCGTCACGGCGGTCACGGCCGTGTAGCTCAGGGCCAGGTCAAACTGATTCTTCATCCGCACCAGCAGCTCCATGTTCACCCGGGCGGGGGAGAGGGTGCCCTGGGCATCCACCAGCACCACCGAGCCGAAGCCCGTCTGGTCCCGGTTCTGCACCAGCACCCGGAAGGTGGCGCTGCCGCTTTCGGCCACCTTCAGCTCCAGCTCCAGCTGCTCGAACTCATTGGCCCAGTCCACATAGTCCTCGCCGTAGATCTCCGCCAGCTCGGCCTCGTATTCCTCCTCGCCGTAGTGGAGCACCTGATAGCCGCCGCTTTTTGCAAAGCAGCCGTCACCGATATAGGCGGCCGCCTCTTCCACGGTCTTTTCCAGCTCCTGATACATCAGCGCCGGGTCGCCGTAGGCATACTCGCCGCCGTAGGCGGAATACACGCTCTCATAGAGCAGCTGACCCACGGAGGTGACCTGGTCCATCTCCTGGATCGTGGCCGTGGGCACGGCCAGCCAGCTGCCGTCGGCGTACATGCCGTAGCTCAAAAGCTCCAGCGCCGGCAGCTTCACATACAGCATGCCCTTTTCTCCGTCGTAGATGACCTCCAGCTCCGAGTCTTTCAGTTCGTTCCAAACCTGTATGGTGGTCTCATCGGCATAGAGGCCCGAGAGCATCTGATCCAAACCGTCCAGCTTGAATTTGGCCGTCAGCTCTACGGTGGTGCCGCTTTGCAAGATCTCCATATCCGCTCCCAGGCGGTAGGTCTTGTCGCCGTTGATGGAGTCCAGCGCCGTCAGCTGACCCTCCAGCTCCACCTTCGTCTGGTAGTTCTTGCCGCTTTCCCGGGCCAGGGCGGCCAGGAGCCGGTTGATGACGGTGAACCGGCTGTCCGCCTGGGCGATCAGCTTGTCCCGCTGCACCAGCACCGCCGCGTCATAGCGGCTGTCCCACAGCACGTCGCAGCCCAGAACGCCGGCCAGGAAGCGGACGGGGATGTATGTATCGCCGCTGCGGGTATAGCAGGCGGCGCCCATATCCTCGGTGCGGGTGCCGCTGGGGTCCGTGACTTCCGCAAAGGTGCTGCCGGGACGCAGCCGCACCGTCACATCCCCACTCCGGCACACCAGCGTGTCGCCCTCATAGGCCGCGGTGCCGCCGAAGGCCTCCAGCAGCGGCCGGCAGGGCGCCATGGTGTGGCCGGCGGTCACCTCCGGCTTGCCATTGGGGAAGGTGATGAACTTGCCGTCCAGCATGATGCCGGTCTCGCCGGCCACGCCGCCCAGCTGGGCCCGCAGCCGCTCCGTCTCATGGGCGTTCCAGTAGTCCCACCACTGGTTGTCCAGCCAGTCCTCCAGCATGCAGGCGCGGAAGTCCTCCTCCGTCTCCAGCAGCCACTCGTCCATAAAGGCCTCTTTGGAATCGTAGTAGTCGGCCATCCAGCACTCTCCGGAGCTCCAGTAGGCGTCCGGGTCAAAGGCCGCGATCTCGTCGGCCATGGACGCCTCCCACTGCTGGCGGGCCTGCCGCTGTTCCACCTCGGCGTCGTACGCCGCCTGGTCTCCGCCGAACCACAGCTCGATACACTCCGCCTCCGATGTGCAGCCATACTCCTGCCACAGCGGGACGGACTCCTCCGCCAGGGCGGGAACGCACAGCGTCAGGGCCATTACCAGTGTCAGCATCCAGGAAAAAGCGCGCTTCATGACTCTTCACTCCTTTTTTGATCCGGCTCACCAGGAGCCGTCCGCTGCCGTATGGTCTTTCATCCTCTCTCATGCGCCGGTGGCGATGCTGTATTTTCTCACGACCGGAGCTGCTGTGCGCTGCTCCGGCCCGGTACTTCTCCTTACGAAATATCCGCCATTTCGAGGTATTTGTAGCCGTTTTCGGCGATATGGTCCTTGCGCCCCTGGAGGTTGTCACCCAAGAGCAGGTCAAAGACCTCCGCCGTGGCGGCCACATCCTCGGGCATGACCCGGATGAGCCGACGGGTCTCCGGGTTCATGGTGGTCAGCCACATCATATCCGGGTCATTCTCGCCCAGGCCCTTGGACCGGTCGATCTTGTACTTCTTGCCCTCCAGGGTCTTGACGATGTCGTTTTTCTCCTTGTCGGAGTAGGCAAACCAGGTCTTGTCGCCGCAGTTGATCTCAAAGAGGGGGGTCTCCGCAATGTAGACATAGCCCTTTTCGATGAGGGTGGGGGTGAGGCGGTAGAGCATGGTCAAAATCAGGGTGCGGATCTGGAAGCCGTCCACGTCGCCATCGGTGCAGATAATGACTTTGTTCCACCGGAGGTTGTTCAGGTCAAAGGCCGCCATGTCCTTGACGTGCTTGTTCTGCACCTCCACGCCGCAGCCCAGGACCTTGATGAGGTCCGTGATGATCTCGCTTTTGAAGATGCGGGCGTAGTCGGCCTTCAGGCAGTTCAAGATCTTGCCCCGGACCGGCATGATGCCCTGGTACTCCGCGTCCCGGCTGAGCTTGACGCTGCCCAGAGCGGAGTCGCCCTCCACGATGTAGATCTCCCGCTTGTCCGGGTCCTTGGACCGGCAGTCCACAAATTTCTGGACCCGGTTGGCGATGTCGATGTTGCCGGAGAGCTTTTTCTTGATGTTGAGCCGCTGCTTTTCCGCACTCTCCCGGCTGCGCTTGTTGATGAGCACCTGCTCGCCGATCTTCTCGGCGTCAAAGGGATTTTCGATGAAGTAGATCTCCAGGTTGGAGCGGAGGAACTCCGTCATGGCCTCCTGGATGAACTTGTTGGTGATGGCCTTTTTGGTCTGGTTTTCATAGCTGGTCTGGGTGGAGAAGTTGTTGGTCACCAGCACGATGCAGTCCTCCACATCCGCCCAGGTAATCTTGCTCTCCCCCTTCTGGTACTTGCCCTGCTGGCGCAGGTAGCCGTCGATGGCGGAGACGAAGGCGGACTTGGCCGCCTTTTCCGGGCTGCCGCCGTGCTCCAGCCAGGAGGAGTTGTGGTAATGCTCGATGATGCTGACCTTATTGGAAAAGCACACGGCGCAGGAGAGCTTCACCTTGTATTCAGGCTTGTCCGCCCGGTCCCGGCCCTTGCGCTCTGCCTGCCAGAACACGGGAGCGGTCAGGCTCCCCTCCCCGGCCAGCTCCGTCACATAGTCCACGATGCCGTTTTCATACAAAAATTCCGTCTCCTGGAATTTTCCGCCCTCCGTCTCGGAGCGCAGCACGAAGGTGATGCCGGCATTCACCACCGCCTGGCGCTTCATCACGTCGGCAAAATACTCCTCCGGGATGGCGATGTCCGTGAACACGTCCAGGTCCGGCAGCCACCGGGTGCGGGTGCCGGTCTTTTTCTGCTGGGATTTTGGCAGGGGCGTCTTTTCAAGCTCGCCCACCAGCTCACCCCGCTCAAAGTGGAGCCGGTACTCAAATCCGTCCCGCCAGACCGTCACGTCCATATAGCGGGAAGCATACTGGGTGGCGCAGGCGCCCAGGCCGTTGAGGCCCAGGGAGTACTCGTAATTGTCGCCGGAGGCGTTGTTGTACTTGCCGCCGGCGTAGAGCTCGCAGTAAACCAGCTCCCAGTTGTACCGCTGCTCCTTCTCGTTCCAGTCTACCGGGCAGCCCCGGCCCGCGTCCTCCACCTGGATGGAGCGGTCCATAAAGCGGGTGACGGTGATGCGCCGGCCATGGCCCTCCCGGGCCTCGTCGATGGAGTTGGAGAGGATCTCAAATACCGCGTGCTCGCAGCCGTCCAGGCCGTCGGAGCCGAAAATCACGCCCGGGCGCTTGCGGACCCGGTCCGCGCCCTTGAGCGATGAAATACTGTCGTTGCCGTAATCCTGTTTTTTTGTCGCCATAGTTCCTCCCAAAGGGCTCAAAGTGCCCCAAATTCATAAAAGTATTGTAGCACACACACCGTTGGGGCGCAAGCGCCCGGGAAAATCCGCCCCCGACTGCGCCCATCCGCCCCATTTCGCCGGAAATGTTGTTGCGCAAAATTTCGCATAACCGGTCTGTCACCCCTTTATCCACTTGTACAGCAGGGTTTTTCACACTTTCCACAGAGTTTTCAACATCGTTATGTAAACTTTTGAAATCGCAAAAAAATTCCGCTTTTCGGCCAAACGCCCGCACCGTCCCCCCGGCAGCGGGCAAAAAGGCGAAAACAGTCGGGAAACAGTACCCCGGCCCGTTTGCCCATCTGTCGGGTGCAAACGCCCTCTGCCGCCGGACAGAAGCCACTTCGCCGAAACTTTTTGCTTGTTGCAAATGCAATATATTTAAAAATTCGGATATGCTAATATACGATCAGCAAGCAACCCGGCGTCCTATGAAAATGAAAAAGGAGCGACGAGATATGAAATTCTATATTTGCAAGCATTGCGGCAATGTCATCACCAAGCTGACCTCCTCCCAGGTCCCCGTCCACTGCTGCGGCGAGCCCATGGAGCTGTTGGAGGCCGGCGTCACCGACGCGGCGGCGGAAAAGCACGTGCCGGCGGTCTTCGTCTCTGAAGGCCGTGTCACCGTGGAGGTGGGCGCCGTAGCCCATCCCATGACGGCCGAGCACTTCATCCAGTGGGTGGCCGTGGAGACCGAGCGGGACGCGCTGGTGCACTGGTTCCACCCCAGCGAGGAGCCCCGGACGGAGTTTGCTCTGGCCGACGGCCAGCAGGTCAAGGCGGTGTACGCCTACTGCAACCTCCACGGGCTTTGGAAGAAAGAGGTCTGAGTACAGACGGCATAAAAAAGCGGCGCGGAACTCCGCGCCGCTTTTCTATTGTCCGCCCAGCAGCATCAGCACCGTGCCGTACACCACGGCGGCACTGGTGCCGAACACGATGACCGGCCCCGCCACCTGGAACATGCGGGAGGCCATGCCAGTCACATAGCCCTCGCTTTTAAAGTCGATGGCGGGTGCCGCCACGGCATTGGCAAAACCGGTGATGGGCACCAGGGTGCCGGCCCCGCCGAAGCGGGCCAGCTTCTGATAGAGGTTCAGCCCCGTCAGCAGGGCGGAGAGGAACACCAGCGTGCAGGCGGTGGCCGTGCCGGCGTCCTCCTGGCTCAGGCCGCCGGACATCCACGCCGACTGGATGGCCTGCCCGATCACGCAGATGCCGCCGCCGATCACAAAGGCCTGGGCCGTGTCCCGGACGATGGGAGATTTTGCCGCCTTCTTTTTCACATAGGCCTGGTATTCCTGGGGAGTGAGATCCATGGCTTATCCTTCTTCCTCGCATTGTTTTCCATAGCATCTCCCGGCGGCAGGAAACTATCCGCGCACGCCGAAAAAAAGGAACGCCCGCAGGCGTTCCTTTTTTTCAGCGATCCAGCAGATGGCGCAGGGTCTCCAGCACCTCGCCCCGCTCCTGGCGGGCGCGGGCGGTGGGGTTGTTCTCCAAGATCCGCAAAGAGCGGCGGTACACGTTCTCGCCCCGGCTGCGGATGGCGCCTTCCCAGCGGCGCAGGCGGGTGATGCACTCGTCCAGCTCCGAGCGGCGGCTGTCCAGATCGTCCGACGCGCCGGCGCTCTCCAGGTTGCCCCGGGCCATCTCCAGCGTCTGGGCGATGTTGGCCAGCGCCTGGAGCTTGGCCTCCGTCCGGCGGTGGATGCGCTCCTGGGCGGCCTCCCGGCGGCGCAGCTTGCGGGCCTGATGGGCCTCACGCTGCTCGGCCAGCTCGGACTCGATGCGGTTTTGCAGCAGCAGCTTTTCCACCTCCGTCCGCTCCCGGAAGCGGCGCAGGTCATCCCCCGCAAAGGCGGCGGCCACCTCCGCCCGGCGGGCCAGGCGGCGGATATCCTCATTCTCCTCGGCAAGACGGGTGAGCATCTCGCGCAGATCCAAAGCCTCCTGCACGGAGCGCACCACGTCCACCGTAAACGCAACGGTCAGCACCAGGGCTGCCGGGTCCACCAAAAAGGCGGGTATGTCGGCCAGCAGCCGCGCCACCGGCGGATGGATAAAGCGCACCAGCAGCACGGAGAAGAAGCCCCAGGCAACGGAGCTGGAAAGGCAGATATAGCCGTTGAGATTGCACCAATGGTGGGAATAGTCCCAGTAGCGCACGCCGAACAGCCGCTCCATGACGGCGCCGGTGACATACTCCAGCGCCGTGGCGGCCACCAGGCCCAGCACATACACCAGCCACAGATGATCTGCCGCCGGCAGCGTGACAAACAAAATCAAAATGGCGCCGGAGCCGTAGATCGGCAGCAGCGGCCCGTGGAGAAAGCCACGGTTCACCCAGCGGCGCTGGCATACGGAGACATAGCAGCTCTCCCAGACCCAGCCGCAAAAGCAATAGAAGAAAAACAGAAGGACCCACTGTCCTGTGGTATAGATATGCATGCTCTCCTCAATTCCCGGTAGTTTTGGCGCTCTGACCGGGGGCGGCGTCCTCCAGGACCCGCACCCGGATCTCCAGCGCCCGGCGCCGGTCCGCCCGGGTGACCGTCACGTCCAGCCCGTCGGACTGGAACTGGTCGCCGGTTTTGGGCAGACGGCCCAGCTGCTCAATGACCCAGCCGGAGACGGTGCTGGCGTCGCACTCGCCCCGGATGGAGAAAAGGTCGTAAAGGTCGCTCAGGTCCGCGCCGCAGGCGATGAGATAGCTTCCGTCGCTCTGCTTGCGGATCTGCTCGATCACCTCGTCGTGTTCATCCCAGATCTCGCCCACCAGCTCCTCCACGATGTCCTCCATGGTGACGATGCCCTCCGTGCCGCCGTACTCGTCCACCACCACGGCCATATGGGACTTTTCCAGCTGAAGCGTGCGCAGCAGATGGTCCACCCGGGTGTTGGGCGTGGTGTAGTGGATGGGGGCGATGCAGCCTTCCAGGTCCGTCTGGCCCCGGTAGCGGGCGGCGTAGAAGTCCTTTTCGTGGACCACGCCCATGATGTCGTCCAGGCTGTTTTGATACACGGGCAGGCGGGAGTAGCCGCTCTCGGCGAACACGGCGCCCACCTCGTCCATGGTGGCGTCCCGGGCCACGGCGGCGATCTCCACCCGGGGGGTGAGGATGTCGCCCACCTCCAGGTCGCCAAACTCGATGGCCGAGCGGATCAGCTCGCTCTCGTGCTCATCCAGGCCGCCCTCGTTCTCCGCCTCGGACACCATGGTGATGAGCTCCTCTTCGGTGATGCCCTGATCGTCGGAGGTGCGGATGATGCGGCCCAGCACGCGCTTCCACTGGGAGAAGAGGAAGTTCAGCGGCGTCAGCACCGCCAGCAGCACCCGCAGCAGCGGGGCGGAGGCCATGGCGAAGGCCTCCGGGCTCTCCTTGGCGATGGACTTGGGGGAGATCTCGCCGAAGATCAGCACGGCCACCGTCAGCACCACGGTGGACACGGTGGGGCCGTAGCCCTGGCCCACCAGGTCCGTGAAGAGCACGGTGCCCACGGTGGTGGCGGTGATGTTGACGATGTTGTTGCCGATGAGGATGGTGGAGAGCAGCCGGTCATAGTCCTCGGCCATACGCAGCGTCAGCGCCGCGCGGCTGTCTCCCGCTTCCGCCTTGCTTTTGAGGCGGATCTTGTTGAGGCTGGAAAAAGCGGTCTCCGTGGCGGAGAAATAGGCTGACATGGCGATCAGCAGCACAATGGCGATTATTTGGGCAATACTGGAACTGTCCATAGGGGAAATCATCAACTCCTCAAAAATTTTAAAATCCGGCGGAAGCGCGAAAAAGGGCAGTCTCACCCCTTGGCGGAGTCAGACTGTCCTTTGAATACCAGGTATGTATGGGCGGGCAACGGAGGTTCGTCCACGAAATTTCACGATTCCTTCCCTGGCCAAGCGGCCAATGATTGTTAGGTATCATACCATATTCACAGGCAAATTGCAACGCCTGGTTTGCAAAAAAAGGAAGCCGGCGCACTGGCGCCGGCTTTCCCTGTCTGAACGCTCACATGAGGTTATAGAGGATCTTGGCCATCTGGCCCCGGGTGATGTTGGCGCTGGGGCGGAAGGAGCCGTCGGAGTAGCCGCCGATGACCCCCTGGGCCGCCATGGTCTGGATATAGTAGGCGGCATAGCTGGGGATGGAGGCGGCATCCGTGAAGGTCAGCTCCACGGTGGCGTAGCCCTTTTCCTGGGTGCGGCCGATCATGGTGGCCGCCTGGGCCCGGGTCAGGCTGGCACTGGGGTTGAAGTAGAGCTGTCCGTCGGCGCCGGTAGTGCCGTTGACGATGCCCTCGCTGTACAGCGCCTGCACGGCGGGCAGGGCGTAGGCGGGGATGGAGGCAAGGTCCGCAAAGGGCAGCGACGTGCCGGTGTAGTCCTCGGCATCCAGGCCCAGATACCGGTAGAGCATCACCGAGAACTGTGCCCGGGAGATGTTCTGGTTGGGCCGGAACGTGCCGTCATCGTAGCCGGTGGTGATGCCGGCGTTATAGAGGAAGTCGGCGTAGGTGGCGCCCCAGTAGCCGTCGATGTCGGTGAACTTGTGCCCCACGCCCTGGGCCTCCACATCCACGGAGGCCCGGCCGATGTTGCCGGAGGCATCCCGGGCCGTGACAGTCACCCGCATGGCCTCGTGGCTCTCACCGGAGCTGGGCAGGGTGAAGGAGAACTTGCCGGTGGAGGCGTTGTAGTCAAAGTCCACGGCCGTGCCGTTGTAGGAAACGGACACGGAGGACTTGGGCAGCACGCCGTCGGTCTCATCCAGAATGGTGCCGCTGACCTTCCCGCTGTCAGCATCCAGGGAGGCGGTGACGGCGGGCACCGTGGTGTCCACGATGCCGTTGTAGGAGGCCACCATCTGGTCCACATAGATGGCGCCGGTGCTGTTGGGATAGGTGACGGTCTCCCAGCCCATCTCGTCGGTGCCGTACTGGGGCACGCCGGTGAGCTTCAGGCCCGTCAGCGTGACGGTGCCGGTGGGCAGCTGGACGGAGATCTGGCGCCAGCCGGTGAAGTCCAGCACGGCCGCCTGGGTCTCGGTCTCCTCGCCGCCGTCGGAGGTGAGCACGCTGAGGGTATTGCCGGAGCCGTCGCCGTACACCCAGAAGTTCAGCGTGGAGTAGGCGCTGGAGAAGGTCTTGTAAGCGCCCAGGGTGGCGGTGCCGTCGCTCTGGAGGGCGTAGTCGATCCGGCCGGAGCCGCGGCCCATGCGCACATGGTCGCCGTCGGTGGCCTGGGTCATGGACATGCCGCTGCCCATATCCGTGAACTTGGTGTAGAGGTCGGAGGCCTCGAAGTCCTCCAGGGTGGACAGGGCGATCTTGGAAACGGTCACCTGCACGGTGGCACTCTTGCCGCCGGCGGAGACGGTGATGGTGCCGCTGCCGGGGGTGGTGGCCGTAAAGACGCCGGTGGAGCTGATGGTGCCGATGTTGCCGCTGACAGACCAGGTGAACGCCTCGGGGTCTGCCTTGAGAGGCAGGTGACGGTACACAGCGGAGGCGGTGAGGGTGGCGGAGGAGCCGGGCGCCACGCTGATGGACGTGACGGCGCTGCCGCCGTTTTGCACGCTGATGGAGTCCGGCGTCTCGATGGCATAGACCGTGGTGGATCCGCTCTTGCCCCGGCGCTCGGCGGTGACGGTGATGTCGCAGCCGTAATCGGGCGTGGTCAGCACATTGCCGTCCAGCTCGCCCTCGTCGGCCGTCAGGTCAAAGTCGGAGTCCATGGGGATGAAGTTGGTATCCACGGCGGAGGCGGAGATATGGACCTTACTGCCTGCCAGTACATACTGGTTGTCCGCCTGGACATAGAAGTGGCTCAGCTCGTCGGTGGGCTCGCTGGTGGCCACCAGGAACAACTGGTTGCTGACGGAGCGCTCGCTGCCGCCGGAGGGGGTGTTGACGGTCTGTGCGGTAGTGGAGTCCGGCGTCGTGACGGTCATGGTGGTGGAGCCGCCGCCGTCCAGGCACAGTGCGGTCACGCAGCCCAGTTCGACCAGCCGCTGGGCCACCTGGGTCATGGACGCGCCGATGGAGTGGCCGGACTTGCGCCCGTCAATGGTATAGAACACCAGCGTGCCGTCCGCCTTCTGGCCCACGGCGGTACGGGGATCCATGCCGGAGGGGAGTCCGGAGACCACGGCTCCGTTCTCCACCAGGGAGTAAAGGGCGCCCAGGGCGTACTCCACGTCGTTCCACTCCTCGCTGGAGGCGGTGGCGGTGAAGGTGATGGTGGAGCCCACGGGGATCTTGCGCAGGGCGTCCACATAATAGCTGTTGGACTGGGTATTGGCGGAAAGCACCACCTGATTTTCCCCGATGGGCGTGGCAGTGGAGGTCTCCCGCACCTCGTCCACCGTGACCACCAGAGGCTCATTGAGCCCCAGCGTGCCCTCCTGGATGGTGCACAGCACGTCCACGCCGGCCTCGGTGGTGCCGGTGGTGTGCTTGGCGTTGAAGTCGTAAGTATAGAGGTAGATGCCGCCGGTGGACACCCGGGCTTTGTTGACGCCGGCCAGCTGACGCACCACCTCCGTGGAATAACCGGAGTCATCCACCACGGCGTAGCCCAGGTCGGCGGAGACCTTGATGGAGGGCTTGCCCAGCACGGCGGTGCCGTCGGCACGGAAGCCGATGGCGTAATAGCCGCCGTCGCTGCTGCGGATCTGGCCCTCTGTCATCACAAGGCCGATGGGCAAACCCGTGCTGAAGTTATAAAAGTCGCCGTTCATACCTGCCACCACCCGGTAGCCCTGGCTCTCCAGGGTCTTGGCGGCGGAGGAGATGGTATTGCAGGCGGTGAGCACGCTGCCGTACGTCACCACGGGCGTGACGGACTCGTTGGGCGTGTAGGTGATGAGGTTCTCCGTTCTCAGGTCGGAGTAGCTGGTGCTCCAGAACACGTTGGTGGAAAGCTGCGTCTGTTCATTGAGCAGCGTGTCCTGAAACAGCAGGTCCTCTCCCAGTGCCTCCGACGCGGCGGCGCCCACGCCCAAGGAGCAGGCCAGGGCCGACGCAAGACACAAAGATAAGGTGCGGCGAAGGAATTTTTTCATGGTAAGCCTCCAAGCAGTTTCCGGGTTCGGTATACATAATATTTAACAGGATAGCACATCCCGCCGGCAAAGTAAACGGGAAAGGGAAAACAAATCCTTCCATGGGACAACTTTTTCCCCTTATAAGACGCCGCCGGGTCAAAAAAGTTCCGCCGCCCTTGCCAAAGCAGTCGCCGCATATTACAATGGGACCACACAAAAAAGGAGGCGCGTCCTATGGAACAGATGCAGTATGTTTGTCCCAAGTGCGGCTGCCGGCACTATGAACACGACCAGTTCCAGGCCACCGGCGGCAACTTTGCCAAGCTCTTCGACATCCAGAACAAGCGCTTTATCACGGTTTCCTGCGCCCAGTGCGGCTATACGGAGCTCTATCGCGCCGCCGGAGACCGTGGGATGGACATTCTGGACTTCCTGCTGGGCGGCTGAGAAAGGCGGTATGAACGATGACGGTAACGGTGGACGCAAAGCGGTGCATCGGCTGCGGCATGTGCGCGGCGGCGGTGCCGGGGGTTTTCGCGGTAGAGGGCGGCGTGTCCGTGGTGAAGGCCCAGCCGGAGGGCGCCCAGGAGCGCCGGGCCTTTGACGCGGCCAACGGCTGCCCGGTGAACGCCATCCGCGTCACGCGCTGAAGAAAACAAAAAGAAGCGGGGGAGACGCCTGGTGCGCCTCCCCCGCATTTTTCACAGCTCCACCCGAAAATCGCCCCGGGCAGCGGCCTCCGCCCGGCGGCGCTTGTCCTGGGCCAGGGCGTCCAGCATGCCGCCGATGATCTGGTTGGACACCAGGAATCCCTTGGGCGTCAGGTGCCAGCGGCCCTCCTCCTCGCAGGCGTAGCCGTTTTGGCGGCACTGCTCCAAAAAGGGGACAAAACAGTTGAACCGGCGGCGGAACCGGCGCTCAAACTCCCTGGGGTCCAGTCCCTCCCGCAGCCGCAGGCCCAGCATCACATACTCCGTGTCCCGGTCCAGAGGCGGGATGCGCTCGCTCTCCGAGAGCATGGGCGCGCCGGTGGCCACGCCCCGGATATAGGCGTCCAGGTCCCGGGCGTAGGCGTAGCGCACGCCGCCGAAGTCCGAATGGGCCCCGGGGCCGAAGCCGGCATACTCGTCCAGATGCCAGTATTTGAGGTTGTGGCGGGACTCCATACCCGGCCGGGCGAAGTTGGAGATCTCGTACTGGCCGTAGCCCATGCGCTCCAAAAACTCCACCGTGTAAAGGTACATATCCGCCTGGGCGTCGTCTCCGGGCAGATTGTACGCCTCCCGCCGCTGGAAAAGGGGCGTGCCCTCCTCCACCTTCAGTCCGTAGCAGCTCAGATGCTCCGGCTCCAGGGCCACGGCGGCGGAGAGGTTTTCCTGCCAGCGCTCCGGTGTCTGGTCCGGCAGGCCGTAAATGAGGTCCAGGGAGAGGTTTTTGATACCCGCCCGGCGCACGGCCTCCACCGCCGCAGCTGTCTGGGCCTGGGTGTGCACCCGGCCGATGGCGGAGAGCTCCTCATCGCAGGCCGACTGCATGCCAAGAGACACCCGGTTCACGCCGGCGCGCCGCAGGGCGCGCAGTGCCTTCCAGTCCCCGGCGGAGTCGGGATTGGCCTCCAGGGTGATCTCCGCGTCCTTGGCCACGCGGTACTTTTTGTGGACGGTCTTGAGGATCTTCCCCAGCCGGTCGGCCCCCAGGTAAGTGGGGGTACCGCCGCCGATATAGACCGTGTCCACCATATGTCCGGCGGCAAAGGGCGCCGTCTCCGTCAGGTGGGCGCACACGGCGGCGGTATAGTCGTCCATGCGGGGCTCCTGATGGGGCAGGGAGTAAAAGTCACAGTAGATGCACTTTTGCTTGCAGAAGGGCACATGGATATAGAGCCCCAAGGGCTTTCGCTCCGTTTTCATACCGGCTCCTTTCCGTCCCCCGCCGCCTCACGGTGCGGGAACGACAAGATCTTTCGGATGGTCAATGCATACACGATCACGCTCACCAGCGGCCCCAGGATGTCAGACACGGGCTCGGCGTAAAAGACGCTCCGGGCGCCGAAGGCCGCCGGCAGCGCGAACAGCGCCACAAAATACGCCACCTTGCGGAACGTGGAAAGGGGCAGGGACAGCTGCACCAGTCCCATGCCCGTAAAGCCGTCCACCAGGGCGTACTGGATGCCCAGGGGAATGATGGCCAGGGTGCAGATCTTGATGGCGTCGAAGGCCTCGGCGGCCAGGGCGGCGTCCGCCGTAAAAAGCCGCACGAAGAGGGGGCCTGCCAGGCGGGCCAGCACAAACAGCACCGTCACATACCCCACGCACATGAGCACGATGTACTTTTGCGCCTGGACGATACGCTCACGGTTCCGGGCACCGTAGTTGAAGGCCAGAATGGTCTGGGTGCCGGCGGAGATGCCGCCCAGAGGCATGGTCACCACCAGCATGAAGCTCTGGGCGATGGTGGCGCAGGTAATGAGGCGGTCGCCCAGCTCCGCCCCGCCGTAGCGCTGGAGCACGGCGTTCATGGCAATGATCATCACATTGTCCACGGCGATGATGAGGAAGGGCGTCATGCCCGTGAGCAGGATCCTGCCCATGAGCCGGGGGCGGTAGCCGCCGAAGCTGATGGGGATGGGCACCTTCTTGCTGAAGAGGAACCGCAGCACATATACGCAGCTGCAAAACTGGGAGATCACCGTGGCCACCGCCGCGCCCATCACCCCCATGTCCAGCACGAACATGAACACCGGGTCCAGCACGATGTTCACCACCGCGCCCAGCATGACGGAGATCATGCCCTTTTTGGCAAAGCCCTGGCAGATGATGAACTGGTTCATGCCCAAAGACAGCAGATTGAAGACCGTGCCGGTCAGGTACACGGTGAAATATTCCTCGGCGTAGGGGAACGTGACGGAGCTGGCGCCGAAGGCCAGCAGCATGGGCTCCCGCAGGGCAAAGGCCACGCCCGTCAGCACCACGGAGCATATGCACAGCATCAAAAAGCTGTTGGATAGGATGCGCCGGGCCTCCTCCGTCTTGCCCGCGCCCATGCGGATGCTCATCAAGGGTGCGCCGCCCACGCCCACCAGCGAGGCAAACGCGCCGATCATGGTCACCACCGGGCCGCAGATGCCCACGCCCGCCAGCGCCACGTCGCCGATGGCGGGCAAGTTGCTGATGTAAATGCGGTCAACGATGCTGTACAGCACGCTGACGAACTGGGCCAGCATGCTGGGAATGGCCACCCGCACCACCAGGGGGCGGATGGGGTCGGTACCCAGGTTGTTTTCCAGCTTCATGGTCGTTTTCTCCGTCTCACACACAAAAATCAAAGGGGCCGCCCCACCGGGCAGCCCCCTCATTATAATACGAAAAAAACGCTTTGCAACCCCCATTTTCCCCTTTTACACGCCGGCGAGATCGAAGTCCGGCGTATACTCCTCCCGGGCGGAGGTGCGCTCCTGGGTATAGCCGTCGGTGATGCCGCAGTTTTCCATATACGCCACCGCGGCCCGGTACTCCGCCGCCGTCACATGGCGGGCAAGATTCCCCGCCGCGCCGGGCTGGGGCGTGTACTGGCTCATGAGGGAGAAGAGCACCTGACCGGGGGCAAAGTGCTCCGCTACCCAGTCGATGCACCGGCGGGTGTTTTCCAGCTCACCGGGCAGCAGCAGGTGGCGGATGAGGACGCCCCGCTTCAAAAGCCCGTCCTCCATCGCATAGGGCCCCGTCTGGCGGTACATCTCCAAAATCGCCTCCGTGGAGCGCTCAAAATAGTCCGCCGCGCCGGAGTAACGCCGGGCCGCGTCGGGCAGGGCATATTTGAAGTCCGGCAGGTACACCTGCACCTTTCCCTCCAAACGCCGGATGGTCTCCGCCTTTTCGTAGCCGCCGCAGTTCCACACCACCGGCACCGGCCATTTCTCATCTCCCAGCGCCTCCAAAATGGAAGGGGTGAACTGGGTGGGCGTCACCAGATCGAGGCAGGCGGCACCCTGGTCGATCAGCTCATGAAAGATCTGCCGCAGGCGCTCCACGGTGATGGGCTTTCCGAAGCCCTCCCGGGACAAAACGCCGTTTTGGCAGAAGCAGCAGCGCAGGTTGCACCCGGAAAAAAACACACATCCGGCCCCGTACCCGCCAACCAGGCACGGCTCCTCCCACTGGTGCAGCATGGCCTTGGCCACCACCGGCGCGCTGGGCTGACCGCACACGCCGCCGGCCTTGGTCTCGGTCCGCTCCGCCCGGCACTCCCGGGGACAAAGGGTGCAGATCATGGCATGTCCGGACGAAAGTCCGGCCCCAGGTCTCCGGCCATCCAGTGCTTGCGGCAAAGGCCGATGTACTGGTCGTTGGCCCCCAGCACCACCTGCTCGCCCTCCTTGAGCACCTTGCCCGTGTGGTCGAACCGGGCGTTGAACGTGGCCTTCTTGCCGCACCAGCAGATGGTCTTGACCTCCTCCAGCTTGTCCGCCATGACCAGCAGCGCCTCGCTGCCGGGGAACAGGTCTCCCTTGAAGTCCGCCCGCAGCCCGTAGCACATGACGGGGATATCCAGATCATCCACCAGGCTCACCAGGTACATGACCTCTTCTTTGGTGAGGAACTGGGCCTCATCCACGATGACGCAGGCGTTTTGCTGCAGCTCCATGACGCTCATGCTCTGCAGCTCGTCAAAGTAGATGCACGGATACGTCAGCCCGATGCGGGAGACCACCATGTGGTCCCCGTCCCGGGTGTCCAGCCGGGGCTTCACCAGCAGCGCCTTTTGTCCCCGCTCCTCATAGTTGAACCGGGCCATCAGGGCGTTGGCCGTCTTACTGGAGCCCATGGCTCCATATTTAAAGTATAACTGTGCCATGAATCAGTTTTCTCCCTCGTGTTGGTTTTCCTGCGCCTCACCGCGCAGGGTGTCATTATCCCATGTCTCCTCCGGCTCCGGCAGGTCCGCCACCAGCTTGCGGCAGTCCGAGCAGGTCCAGGCGATCTTATAGTCGCACCAGAAAGTGCCGTCTCCCCGGATGTACAGGGCATCTTCCGCGATCTGCAGCAGGCCGGGGCGCTGCCGCACCAGACGGACGGCGTCCCGTCCGCCGATGAGATACCCCACCTCCATCTCCTTGCCGCACCAGGGGCAGGGAATGGGCGCGGGCGGCGTCTGGCGCCGGGCTTTCTTCTCCTTGCGGGCTTCGTTCCAGGTCCGCAGGTCCTGAAGGAGGCTGCCGTCGTCCGCTTTTTTCTCCGCCGCTTCCTCCCAAACGGCAGGGCGGCGCTTGTCCACGTCCTGGTCCCAGGGGTCCTCGCTCTTGTTCCAAAAAGCCATGGTCACTCCTCCTTGCCGCGTCCGGTCTGGTCCACGTGCCCGGCAAACGTCTCGCCGGTGCGCCGGGGCAGAAAGGAGATTGGGTCCGGCGTGGGCTCATTGTGATAATAGCGCCACAGCCACAAAAGGCACCACCCCAGCTTTCGCAGCAGCAGCGCCAAAAGGGCGATGAGCAGCAGGTTAACAAGCTCCATGGCCGTCCTCCTCGTCGTCCTTTACTTCCTCGTAGTCCACGGTGTATACCGGCCCGTCAAAGTCCGGCTCCTTGGTCTGAGAGGTGCCGCCGCCCCGCCGTGACCGCCGCCACAAAAAGATCACCACGGCGATCACCAGAATGGGCACCGCCAGGCGCACCAGTACCATCAAAATGCCCAGCAGCATGCGAAAAATGCCCAGGGGCAGGCCGATCAGCCATCCCATTGCAGATGCTCCTTCCTTTCGTTGCAGACCCAGCCCGCAGCGGGCGGGTATATCTTTCGTTCAAACCGGGGATCGATGCCCCAGGCGGCGGCGATGTCCAGCACGTCTTCCTCTCCCGGCGCACGTCCCGCCGCTCCGTCCGCCAGACTCAGCGCCTGCTCTTCCGGCGTCAGCGGACCCTCGTCCCAGGTCACCGCGCCGTCTTCATAGCAGTATGCCCGCACACACCGTCCCGCCTTGTATCGTGCCCAGCAGCAGGAATCGGACACCCGGTGGCTGGCAAAATACTGTACTTCCGGAAACTGCGCCGCCAAGGCCTCCAGCGTCTTTCGCCGGTGTGCCAGGGAGAAAAGGTCAGCGCCGATCACCAGCACAAAGCCGTCCAGCGCCGGGGAGAAAAACAGCCCCCCGCCGCTTTGGGCGCAGCGGGCAAGTCCCGTTTCCCAGCTTGCAGGCGTCAATTGGCCGCAGTGCATGGCGCCGGCCGCCTCGTGGGGATCGCCGCACTGGACCGCAAACCAGGCGGTCTTATAGCCAAAGGGTACCGGCCTGTCCGGCTGCGAAGAGCACTCCTGGGGGCTCGTCGTTCTATTTTGGGTGCTTTTGACCCGGACGGTGCCGCCATAGACGCCCAGGTCCTTCAGCTGCCGCACCAGCTTATGGTGGCGGCGCTGTTCCCGGGCCTTTTTCACCAGACGCGATGCAAGCCAGACGAAAAACGCCATCACAAGCAGCCGCATTCCGCCGCCTCCTCCAAAAGCGCCCGTGCCCGGGCGTAGTACCGCTCAAAGGCCGAGGGCACGGCCCGCTCCCCAAGCGCCGCCGCGTCCGCCCAGGTCCACTCCGTGGGTCCCTCTCCCGCCACCTCCAGAACATAGCCCGTCATATGCCACTCCACATGGGTGAAGATGTGCTTTGCGTTCAGGCGGCTGCGCCAGTCCCTGGCCGTGAGGCCCCAGCCCTGCACCGCTGCGCCTGCCGCGGTCTCGTCCAGGGCGCCCTCCACGTTGGGAAACTCCCAAAGCCCCGCCAAAAGGCCCTCTGCCGGACGCTTCCGCAGGGCCACCCGGCCCTGCCGCAGCAGCAAAAACACGGTCTTGTCCTCCACACGGCGGGGCTTTTTCGCCGCCTTCACCGGCAGCTGGGCCGCCGTGCCCCGCCTGCGGCCAAGGCAGAAGTCCGCCGCCGGGCAGAGCATGCAGGCAGGCTCCCCCGCCGGGGCGCACACGGTGGCGCCCAGCTCCATGAGAGCCTGGTTGAAAATACGGATATCCTCCCTGGCCTGGGGCATGGCGGCGCGCACGGCCTCCGCCGCCGCCCGCTTCACCGCCGGGGAGGCGATGTCCCCATGGTCGTCGGCCAGGCGGGCCGTCACGCGCAGCACGTTGCCGTCCACCGCAGGCTCCGGCAGTCCAAAAGCCGCCGAGGCGACGGCCCCGGCGGTATAGTCTCCAATGCCCGGCAGGGCCCTGAGCCCCTCCGGCGTGCAGGGAAAAGCGCCCAGCTCCGTGATGCGCCGGGCCGCTTTCTGGAGGTTTCTTGCCCGGCTGTAATAGCCCAGGCCCTCCCAAAGCTTCATCAGCTGCTCCTCCGGCGCCGCCGCCAAAGCTTCCACCGTGGGGAACGCTTCGAGAAAGCGGGTGTAGTATCCCACCACCGCCGCCACCCTCGTCTGCTGGAGCATGATCTCCGATACCCAGATGGGGTAGGGGTCATGGGTGCGCCGCCAGGGCAGGTCCCGGGCGTTTTGGCGGTACCAGCGCAAAAGGGGCTGCCGCAGCTCCATGAGGAGCTTTTCCATTGTCAGATCCATTTCACTCATGGTATGATTATACCATACCCCGTCCTCCGTGCCCACCCCCAGGATGGTTTTTTTCAAATCCCCCTTGACTTTCCCCCCTCTGGAAGGTATACCATCCTCTCAGAAAGGAGGGCACGGCGTTGAAGATCAACGAGGTAGAGGCCCTGGTGGGCATCACCAAGAAGAACATCCGCTTTTACGAGGCGGAGGGGCTGCTGTGCCCCCGCCGAAACAGCGAAAACGGCTACCGGGATTACAGCAGCGGCGAGGTGGACACCCTCCGGCGCATCAAGCTCATGCGCAAGCTGGGCGTGCCGCTGGAGGAGATCCGGCAGATGCTCTCCGGCGTGCACACGGTGGCCGACGGCATGCGCCGCCATCTGATCTCCCTGGAGCGGGAGAGCGCCAACATCCAGGAGGCCATCCGCCTTTGCACCGCCCTGACGGATTGCCGGGAAAAGCTAAACGCTCTGGACGCCCAGGCTCTTCTGGAGCAGATGGAACAGATGGAGCAGGAGGGGACCACATTCATGGACAAGCAGAAACACGACACCAAGCGGCGGCGGTACATCGCGCCGGTGGTCATCTCCTGCCTGACGGCAGTATTGATGGCCGGGTGCATCTGGCTGATGCTTTGGGCTTATGCGCAAGACCCGGCGGACGCACCGCCTCTGCCGGTGCTGGCGCTGCTGGTGGCCATTCCCGGCGCGGTGGCGCTGGGGGTCATTCTGGCCCTGGCGTGCCGCCTGCGAGAGATTCAAAAAGGAGAAGAAGACGATGCAAAACAATACTAGATCCGCCCGGCGCCGGGCAGCCATCCGCACCACCGCCCTTTGCTGCGCGGTGCTGATCGTAGCGGCCATCGTGACCCTCTGGGCCCAGCGCACCTTCTGGCCGGAGGGCGTCCTTGCCCGGATGCTGCCCTACATGGCCCTTTTGTACATTCTGCTGATCCCCGCCATGGGCATCAGCCTGCGCACGAAGCTGCGGCGGATCGACGAAGAGGAGGAGCGGGAACATGAAGCTTCTGACGATTGAGACCATCCCGGGCCAGGCCTTTGAGGCGCTGGACACCGTCAAGGGCACGGTGGTATACAGCAAAAACATCGGCCGGGACTTTATGGCCGGCATGAAGACTTTGGTCGGCGGCGAGATCGCCGGCTACACGGAGATGCTCACGGAGGCCCGGCAGATCGCCACCAAGCGCATGGTGGACGAGGCCGAGGCCCTGGGGGCCGACGCGGTCATCGGGCTGCGCTTTGCGTCCTCCTCCGTGATGCAGGGAGCCGCGGAGGTCATCGCCTACGGCACGGCGGTGAAGTTCCTGTGATCCGGGCCACGTTTCTGGGCCACAGCGGCTTTCTGGTGGAGCTTGCGGATGTGTGCCTGCTGTTCGACTGGTGGAAGGGCACCCTGCCGCCTCTGCCCCAAAAGCCTCTGGCGGTCTTTGTGAGCCACCGCCATGAAGACCATTTCTCCCCAGCCGTTTTTTCCCTGGCGGACGGGACGCGCCCGGTGCACTTCGTACTTGGGAAAGACATCCGCCCCACGGAGAAAAACCGGGCCCGCTGGGGCCTGACGGAGGAAATCCTCTCCCTGTGCAGCTTCCTTGGCGGCAACGAGCAGACGGAGGTGTTCCCCGGCGTCACCGTGGAGACGCTGCCCTCCACCGACGAGGGCGTGGCCTTTGTGGTGGATGCCTGCGGCCGCACCATCTACCACGCGGGGGATCTCCACTGGTGGCACTGGGAAGGGGAGGACAAGGCCTGGAACCGCAACATGGAGGTCAACTTCCAGCGCTTCCTCCGCCCTCTGGAGGGCCGTCACATCGACCTTGCCATGGTGCCCCTGGACGGCCGGCTGGAAGGCGCCTTTGACTGGGGCCTTGCCTACTTCCTGGCCCACACGGATACGGACGCAGTGCTGCCCATGCACCAGTGGGGCCAGTTCTCCCTGACGGAGCGCTTTTGCGCCCTGCACCCGGAGCTCTCGCCCCGGCTCCGCCCCATCACCGAGGACGGGCAAAGCTTCCTGTTTCCGTAAACCCACGGCTAAACAAACAAAAAAAGCACCGGGCCAAAGGCCCGGTGCTTTTTTGTTTGTTCAGGACGCGCCCCCCTGGGCCGGCAGCAGCCAGCTGCCCTCCTGAGGCGGGATGTCCGCCGCCGTCAGCACTGCGGCAAAATCCGTGTCCTCACCGGCCTCCTTCACCTGCTCGGCAAGCGCTGCGGCGTCCGCGGGCGCAGCGGCGGCATAGATCCGGTCCGCGCGCTGGGCTATATCCGCCAGGGAAAGTCCCGCCGCGTCGTCGCTGCCCTGGGTGATGACCTGGGCGGGCAGCTCCACAGAGAGCGTCACGTCATAGGGCTCCAGAATTGCCGCCATCTCGTCCAGGAAAGCAGCCAGGTTCTCGGCACGGGGCGTATCGCCGTAGGCGATCTTATCCAGCTTTCCCTCTGTGGGATAGCTCACGTCCGTCAGCAAGATCTCGTCAAAGCCCAGCTTGGCAAGCTCCTCCGCCAGAGCGCACAGGTACTGCCGGGCGGCGGGCTTGGCCGGGTCCAGCCACTGGCTGTTGTTGCCGTCGTAGAAGATATAGCCGCCGGTGTTCTTCAGTCCCATGCCCTCCACGTCCGCG
>CAUWEK010000007.1:0-26420 GCA_963557435.1 uncultured Dysosmobacter sp. | reverse complement strand
AGGCCCCCATCACCACCTCTCTCCCTGTGGGCACGGTGCTGACAATCTCCGCCGCCGGCAGCGAGGGCAGCGACAGCTGCGTCATCACCCAGGAGGCCGGCAACCTGAAGTGGGGCTGCCCCAAGAGCGACGCCATCCGTCCCAAGTTCTCCATCCTCAATCCCCGCTACACCTGCTCCCTGCCCGCCTACCAGACCGCCAGCGGCGCCGTGGACATGCTGGCCCACATCTGCGAGCGCTACTTCACCAACACCGCCGACGTGGCCCTGACGGATCGGCTGTGCGAGGCTCTCATGCGCACCGTGGTGGACGCCGCTCCCCGGGCCATCGCCCACCCGGACGATTACGCCGCCCGGGCAGACCTTATGTGGACGGGCATGCTGGCCCATAACAACTCCTGCGGCGTGGGCCGGGACCAGGACTGGGCCAGCCACCAGATGGAGCACGAGCTCTCCGCCTTCTATGACTGCGCCCACGGCGCCGGTCTTGCGGTGGTAATGCCCGCGTGGATGGAGTATGTGCTGCCCCATAACCCCATGCGCTTTGCCCAGTTCGCCCAGTGCGTGTTTGGCTGCGAGATGGACTTCGCCTGCCCCGAGCGCACTGCCCGGGAGGGCGTTGCGCGGCTGCGGGCGTTCTTCCGCTCTTTGGGCATGCCTACTACCTTTGCCGAGATCGGCGCCGATCCCAAGGACATCCCCGCCATGGTGGCCCATCGTGCCGAAAAGCCGAACGGTTTCCCCTTCGGCGGCTTCGTGAAGATCGGCCCCGACGAGATGGAGGCCATTTTGCGCCTGGCCGCCCGGTAAAAATAAAAAGGAGGCTCTCCTAAGAGAGCCTCCTTGAATCATTCAGCTTTTTAGGCTGGCAACAGATTGGTTATCTGCTGACAGCCATGGCGCCACCCAGTACGACCAGAGAAACAATCGCGTACAGCATATCGGGCACCTCCTTCTTCCTTGATGTTGTCTGTATGATACCACAGTCCCGGCGCAAAGACATTGAACTTCTTGCCAACTTGCAAAAAATCGTTTACTTGCTTATTTCGCCAAAAAATATATGGATTTTTTGTGTAAAATAACATTCTCCATCCTTTTTGCTCCCAAGAGCCGTGTCTCTGCCCATCCCGGCCCCGCCGCGTTCTCCGGGTTTTTATAAAATCTTGCGGTGGCCGTTTATTCTCACTGAAAAGGAGTCGTCTCATGCCCGATCTGCAAGTACAGTGTTTTGTCAAGCGGGATTTCCAACCGGTGTTTACACCGGAAAATATGCCCAGACTGCTCTATATCAGCCGCCGCACGCCCTTTGACCAGGCCCGTCCCCGCCTGCTGCACGCCCACCCGGATTTTACGGAGGCCATGCTCATCCGCAGCGGAAACGGCCGCTTCCTCATCGGGGAACAGACCTACGACGTGCAAAGCGGTGATCTGCTGCTGTTCAACAGCGGCGTGGTCCACGACGAGCTCTCCCCCGCCGCCGACAGCGCCATCGACAGCTGCTGCGTGGCCTTTGCGGGGCTGCGTCTGCCGTCATTGCGGCCGGGGGCCATCATCCCCGACGATGCCCCCGCTGTCTACCATGTGGGGGCGGAATGCGAAGACCTCTGGGCCCTTTACGACATGATGTACCGCTACCTCTCCGCCGACGCGCCCGGCTGCGAGGCCTTCTGCCACCATCTGCTGCTGTCCCTGCTGGGCCGCATCCTCTACCTTACAGGCACCGCGCCTCACCGTCAGAGCATCGAGACGGAGCAGGGCGCCCTGGGTCTGCGGGTCAAGGAGTATATCGACCAGCATTACACCGAGCCGCTGACCCTCCAGCAGATCGGCCAGGCCCTCCATGTGAGCCCCTACTATCTGGCCCACGCCTTCAAAGAGTCCTGCGGCATCGCGCCCCGGCAGTATCTGCTCCGCCGCCGCATCGGCGAGGCCCAGAACCTGCTCATCTCCACGGACCTGCCCATCTCCCGCATCGCCGAGCTGGTGGGCTACGACACCCAGAATTATTTTGACCTGCAATTTTCCAAATTTGTGGGCATGCCGCCCCGAAAATACCGGCTTTCCTTCCAGGTAAAGCCGGAACAATAAAAAAAGCGTTCCGCAAAATGCGGAACGCTTTTTTTTGATATATGCCATACGCCGCAGCTCAGTCCCGCAGGCCCATAGACTCCCACTTGTGGCCCCGGAACCGGGGGACGAAAAACAACACCCGCACCAGCCAGTCGATGAACATGGCCATCCAGATGCCCACCACGCCGAAGCCCCAGTAGCGGCCCAGCAAAATGCCAAAGCCCACCCGCATGGTCCACATGGACACGCTGGACACCAGCAGGGTGAACCGGGTGTCGCCCGCCGCACGCAGGGCCTGGGGCAGCGTGAACGCCGCGGGCCACAGCACCGCGCCCACCACACCGTGCATCCAGATGACGGTGCGGGCATAGTCCGTGGCCTCCGGGGAGACGCTGTACAGCCGCAGGATCAGCGGCAGCAGCGCCAGCACCAAAGCGATGGTGCCCGCCATGTAAAGATAGGTTTTTGCCAGCAGCTTTTTCGTATAGTAGCGAGCCTGGGTGTAGCTGCCCGCGCCCATGCACCGGGACACCACCGTCACCATGGCAAGGCCCAGGGCGTTGCCGGGCACGCACTGGAAGGTGGTCACCGTGTTGCCGATGGCGTTGGCCGCCACGGAGGCGGTGCCCAGCACCGACACGGTGGAAAGCAGCAGGATCTTGCCCAGCTGGAACATGCCGCTTTCCAGCCCGTTGGGCACGCCGAAGCGCAGGATGTTCTTCACCACGTACCGGTCATGGCGCAGACTCAGCCGCTCTACATGCATGGGCAGATCCTTGCGCCGCAGCAGGATCAGCATGGCCGCCGCGGCCACCATCCGGGATACCGTGGTGGGAATGGCCACGCCCTCCACGCCCCGGTGCAGGCCGAAGATCAAAATGGCGTTGCCCGTCACATTCACCAAATTCATGCCCAGAGACACCCACATGGAGATCTTGGAGTTGCCCATGACCCGGAACAGCGCCGCCCCGGCGTTATAGATGGCCAAAAACGGGATAGACGCTTCCACGATCATGTAATAGGTATTGGCGTAAGCGGCCACATCCGGCTCCACCTGGCCGAACACCACCCCCAGCACAAAGCCCTTGCAAAGGTAAAAAAGCACCATGACGGCCAGGGACACCTCGGTCATAAAGAGCAGCAGCTGCTCGCCCGCGTGGCCTGCCTTGTCCTGCTCCCGCCGCCCCAGATACTGTCCGGCGATGACGGCGCCGCCGGTGGCCAGTGCGGAAAACGCGTTGACCAGCAGGACGTTCACCGTATCCACCAGGGAAACGGCGGAAATCGCCGCCTCGCCCACCTGGGACACCATCACCGAGTCGCAAAGGCCCACGGTGATGGCCAAAAGCTGCTCGATCACCAGCGGGACGATCAGCTTCCTCAGGTCCTGCTTTGTAAATTCCACCGTCAATTGTGTCTTTTCCATGTACTCGCTTCTCTCATGATAAAATAAACTTTTGTCCCATCACCGGAATTCCCGGGGACTCATATGGAAGGTATTCTGGAAGGCCCGCAGGAATGTGGAGTATTCGGTAAAGCCCGCCTGTTCCGCCGCCTTCATCACCGGCACACCGGCACGGATCAGCTCCCCCGCCCGCAGCAGCCGCTTCTGGGTGATGTACTGGTGCACCGTGTAGCCGGTGACCGCTTTGAACCGGTGCATCAGGTAATAGCGGCTGAGGTAGAACTTCCCCGCTAAAATGTCCACGGAAAGCGCCTCCGTCAGATGCTCGGCAATGTAGTGCAGCACCTCGTCCATCTTGGGGTCCACCCGGTAGCTGTCCCGCTGTTCCTGGGCCGTGCGGTCCCGGAGGATGTCCCGGTTGACGGCGATGAGCAGCTGCTGGCAGAGGGTGTCCGCCATACGGGCGGCACCAAACTCCCCGGAGTGGAGGGACTGCTCCAGCTGCTGAAAAAGCTGCATGTACTGCAGCCGCCGCTCCGCGCTGAAGCGCAGCAGGTGGAAGCCCCGCTGCCGGGCCGTCTCAAAGCAGGTGTCCAACTCCTCGCCCGGATCACTGCGGCTGCGCAGCCACTCCCGGCCCAGCCAGATCACCACCCGCTCATAGGGCTCCGACGGGTCGATCATGGGCCGGTGGATCATGTTGTGCTGCACCAGCAGCACGTCCCAGGGCTGGAGGAAATAGGTGACGCCCTCCACCACATACGAGACCTTGCCGCCCAACAGCAAAATGAGCTTGTCAAACTCGTGGTAGTGGTAGTCCACCTTCTGGGCGCGGGTGTCCTTCAGATGGAACAATCGGAAGTCCTCATGGAGATACCCCCGCTTTCCCACTTCGCCGTACTCCGTCACAGCCCTTCCCCCCTTTTTTGGAACTGGCTTATCTTACCGCACTTTTTGCAGTTTCACAACCGGGATTTCACACAAACCATACAAATATTTTACCGTTTCTTTCGTAAAACCTTTTTCTCCGGGACCTTAAATTTGTTGTATACACCCATGTACACCCTTGTGAAAGTCTGCTATACTCAGATGGAATGAAAAAACAAGGAGGTCTCAGCCATGAGCCTTGCTGACACGCTGTTTATCCAAAACTGCCGGGACATCCTGGACCACGGCGTCTGGGACACGGATCAGCCGGTGCGCCCCCGGTGGGAGGACGGCACCCCCGCCCATACCATCAAAAAATTCGGCATCGTCAACCGCTACGACCTGCAATCCGAGTTCCCCATCCTCACCATCCGCCGCACCTACTGGAAAACGGCGCTGAAGGAGCTTTTGTGGATCTGGCAGAAAAAGTCCAACAACATTCACGATCTGGACGCCCACATCTGGGACCAGTGGGCGGATGAGACCGGCTCCATCGGCAAGGCCTACGGCTATCAGCTCTCCGTCAAGCACCATTACCCGGAAGGCGACATGGACCAGGTGGACCGGGTGCTCTACGACCTTTCCCACAATCCCGCCTCCCGCCGCATCATGACCAACCTCTATAACTTCCAGGACCTGCACGAGATGCACCTCTACCCCTGCGCCTACTCCATGACCTTCAACGTCTCCGGCAACGTGCTCAACGCCATTTTGAACCAGCGCAGCCAGGACATGCTGGCCGCCAACAACTGGAACGTGGTGCAGTACGCCATGCTGGTGCACATGTTCGCTCAGGTCAGCGGCCTGGTGCCCGGTGAGCTGGTGCACGTCATCGCCGACGCCCATATTTACGACCGGCACGTGCCCATCGTGGAAAAGCTGATCGCCCAGACGCCTTCCCCGGCCCCCCGCTTTACCATGGACCCGTCCGTCCGGGATTTCTATGCCTTCACCCCGGCGCATTTCTCTCTGGAGGGCTACACGCCCGCGCCCTTTGAGGAGAAAATCCCCATCGCCATCTGAGGAGGTCTTTCCATGAACGCCATTGTTGTCGCGGACCGCAGCTGGGCCATTGGCCGGGACGGCGGGCTGCTCTTTTCCCTGCCCACAGACATGAAGCGCTTCCGCTCGCTGACCATGGGCGGCGCCGTGATATTGGGCCGCAAGACGCTGGAGTCCTTCCCCGGCGGCCGCCCCCTCCCCGGACGGAAAAACATCGTCATCACCCGGCAGAAGGACCTCCTCGTGGAGGGCGCCGCCGTGGTATCCAGTCTGGCGGAGGCCCTGGACGCCGCCGGCAACACGCCGCCCGACCAGATCTGGGTCATCGGCGGCGGCAGCGTCTATACGGCGCTGCTCTCCCGCTGCAAGCGAGTGTATCTGACGAAGGTGGACGCCCAGGCGGAAGATCCCGACACCTTTTTCCCCAACTTGGATAAGCTCCCCGGCTGGGAAGTGGAGCACGAGAGCGAGCCTATCACGGAAAACGGCCTCACGTTCCGATTTGTGGATTATATCAATCAAAAGATTTAATATATAAGGCAAAAAGGAGTCCGTCGGCAATGCCGGCGGACTCCTTTTTGTCTTGATCTCACGGCGCTTGAACGGCCTCTTGAGGCGGCTGCTGCGCTGGTGCCCACGCAGCCTCCTGCGCCTCGGTGGCCTGGTTCAGCGGCACGGTCTCCCCCTCCCGCCAAAGCAAAACGGCATCCTCACCAAGGCCAAAATACACCGCCTCCTGCCCCTGGCTCGTGTTGGAAAAGTCGCTGAAGAGAGCAGCGCCTTCACTGCGGTAGCTTTTGTTATCGAGATTCAACAGCTCCATCCGAAGGATGGGCCGCTTCAAATAATAGTGGAGGCCATCGTCTTGCACCTTCCAGGTCAGACAGGTCCAGAGCTTTTCCCCTTCCCCATATATCCACTCCACGCCGACGTCTCCGCTTTCCAACCGGTACACCTGGACCGTATACTCTTCCCCAGTCATGGGGACCACCGTCCAATCGGTCAGAAACCATCCGGCCGCCGCCAGCACCGCGCACACCGCCGCCGCGATGAGCGCCCCTTTCCACCAGGCCCGGCGCCGGTCCTTTTTCCACTCCCGGGAAATGGCCCGCACCGGCGATGCCTCATCGGAGACGAGGGGCTCCGCCTCCGGCAAAGGCGCGTCCATGGCGTCCAGCTCCGCCCGGCAGGCCGGGCACGTCTTCAGATGTTCCTCCACCGCCGCCCGGCTGGCCTGAGAGCAGGCTCCGTCGTGATAAAGGGGCAGCAGATCCCGTATGATCTCACAGTCCATCCAATCCCTCCTTCAATTTCCCGCGGGCACGGAAATAGGTCACCCGCGCCCAGCTCTCCGTCTTGCCGAACAATTCCCCGATCTGGGAAAAGGGCAGCTCTCCGAACGTCCGCAGGGAGAACACCTCCTTGTAGGGCTCCGGCAGGCCGTGGAGCAGCCGGTGCAGCTGCCGGGCCGTCTCCTGCCGGGCAAACCCCTCCTCAATGCCGCCGTCTCCCCGTTCCGCGGCGCTCTGCGCGTATTTGGCCCGCTCCCGGCACAGCGTCAGGTACTGGTTGCGGGCGATGCGGCACAGCCACAGCCGCAGAGGGCACTGCCCCCGGAAGCTGTCGATGGCGGTCAGCGCCTTGAAAAACGTCTCCTGGGTCACCTCCTCCGCCGTATGGGCATCCCGGCTCAGGGCCAGCACATAACGGTACACATCCGCAAAATACCTGCGGTACACCGCTTCAAATTCCTCCACCCGCTCACCTCCTCATGCAATAGACGCGCAGATCACCGGTTCGTTACAATCTTTTTTCTTCTCCCATTTGTCCTCCAGAAAAAGACACGTTGTCTTTCTGCAAAATTTATTATATAATAGTTGTCTATTCCTGCAGGAGAGGAGGACCCCCCATGGCGGATCTGGACACCAGCGTACAGTATATCCACGGCATCGGACCGGCACGTGCCAAAAGCCTTGAAAAGCTGGGCATCACCACCCTGGGCGAACTCATCTCCTGGTTTCCCCGGCGCTACGAGGACCGCAGCGCCGTCCGCCGCATTGCCGACCTGGAGGCGGGAGAGAGCGCCTGCGTGGAGGCCATGATCGCCTCGCCGCCCACCCTGTCCCACATCCGCAAGGGGATGGACCTCGTTAAGGTCCGGGCGGTAGACGAAAGCGGCGTGCTGGACGTGACCTTTTTCAACCAGACCTGGCTCAAGGACAACCTCCACCCGGGCGAGACGTATCTTTTTTACGGCCGGGCCGAGGGGAATCTTCTTCGCAAGCAGATGGCCTCCCCGGTGGTGGAGCCGGTGGGGCGCCGGGAGCAGACCGGGCGCATCGTGCCCATCTATCCGCTGACCGCCGGGGTCAGCCAGCTGATGCTCTCCCGGTCCATCCGCCAGGGGCTGGACGCCTGCGCCTCCATTTTGCCCGACGCCCTGCCGGACGACGTGCGGCAGGCCCATCACCTGTGCCGCATCGGCTTTGCTTATGAGAACATCCACTTTCCCGCCTCGCCGGAGGCGCTGGAGCTGGCTCGCAGACGGCTGGCCTTTGAGGAGCTGTTCCTCTTTTCCCTGGGCCTTGCCCAGCTGCGCAGCCGGCGGGAGGTGGTGGAGGTCCCCCCCTGTCCGGCGGTGGACATGGCGCCCTTTTACGCCGCCCTGCCCTTCACCCTCACCGACGCCCAGCGCCGCTGTGTGGATGAGGCCCTTTCTGACATGCGCGCCGGGCGGCCCATGAACCGGCTCTGTCAGGGCGACGTGGGCTCCGGCAAGACCATGGTGGCCGCCGCCTGCGCCTACTTCATGGTCAAGGGCGGCCGCCAGGCGGCGCTGATGGTCCCCACGGAGATCCTGGCCCAGCAGCACTATGAGGGCCTGGCCCCCCTGCTGGAGGGACTGGGCGTCCGCTGCGCACTGCTGACCGGCTCCACCTCCGCCAAAGTAAAGCGCTCCGTAGGAGCCCAGCTGGCCGCCGGGGAGATCGGCTTTGTGATCGGCACCCACGCACTTTTGTCCCAGGGTGTGGAGTTTTCCGACCTGGGTCTGGTGGTCACCGACGAGCAGCACCGCTTCGGCGTGGCCCAGCGGGCCTCCCTGGCCGCCAAGGGCACCCATCCCCACACGCTGGTCATGTCCGCCACCCCCATTCCAAGGACCCTGGCCCTGATTTTATACGGCGATCTGGATGTATCTATTATCGACCAGCTGCCCCCCGGCCGCAAGGCCGTGGAGACCTTCGCCGTCCCCGGCAGCTACCATGCCCGGATCTACGCCTTTTTGCGCAAGCAGGTGGGCGAAGGGCGGCAGGCCTACATCGTCTGCCCCATGGTGGAGGAGGCGGACGAGCCCAGCGACGAGCGCAAGGCCGTCACCGCTTATGCCCAGAAGCTCCGTCAGGAGGTGTTCCCGGATCTTCGCATCGCCGTGGTCCACGGAAAGATGAAGCCCAAGGAAAAAGAGAAGGTCATGTCGGCCTTTTCCGCCGGAGAGGCGGACATCCTGGTATCCACCACCGTCATCGAGGTGGGCGTGGATGTGCCCAACGCATCCGTCATGGTGGTGGAAAACGCGGAGCGCTTCGGCCTCAGTCAGCTCCACCAGCTGCGGGGCCGGGTGGGCCGGGGCAGCCACCAGTCCTAGTGTATTTTGATCTCCGACAATCAAAATGAGGAGACCCGCCAGCGGCTCAAGGTCATGACAAAGACCAACGACGGCTTCCGCATCGCCGAGGAGGACCTGCGGCTGCGGGGCCCCGGCGACTTCTTCGGCCAGCGCCAGCACGGACTGCCGGGGCTGCGGGTGGCCGACATCGGCTGCGACACCCAGCTTCTGCGCCAGGCTCAGGCCGCGGCGGAGCAGCTGCTCTCCCGCGATCCCAAGCTTTCCACCTGTCCCGCCACGGCGGAGCAGGTGAAGCGGCTTTTCACCCAGAAGGGCGACAGCCTGAACTAAAGAAAAATTTGAGAGGAGACCCACATGGACAGAAAACTCACCGCAAAGGAATATCTTTTCCTTTCCTCCATGCTCTTCGGCCTGTTTTTCGGGGCCGGCAACCTGATCTTTCCCGTCCACATGGGACAGCAGTCCGGCTCCGCCGTATGGGCTGCCGCCGCCGGCTTCTGTCTCACCGGTGTAGGACTGCCCCTTTTGGGCATCGCCGCCCTGGGCGCCTCCCGCAGCGACGGCCTTTTTGAGCTGAGCTCTCTGGTGGGCCGCAAATACAGCTACTTTTTCACCTGCCTTCTGTACCTGACCATCGGGCCCCTGTTTGCCATTCCCCGCACGGCCACGGTCTCCTTCTCCATGGGCATCCAGCCCTTGCTTCCCCAGGAGCACATCCAGCTGGCGCTGTGCATTTTCTCGGCGCTGTTCTTTTTGATCGTGCTGTACTTCTCCCTGCGCCCCTCCGGCATCCTCACCTGGGTGGGTAAGATCCTCAACCCGCTGTTTTTGCTGTTTCTGGCCATTCTCACCATCACCGCCCTGGTCCAGCCCATGAGCGCCGTCAGCGCCTCGGAGCCCACCGGTGCCTACGCCACGGGCAGCTTCTTCCAGGGCTTTTTGGACGGCTACAACACCATGGACGCCCCGGCGGCCCTGGCGTTCGGCATCGTGCTCATCACCGCTATCCGACAGCTGGGTGTCCAGTCCCCCGGCGCCACCTCCATCTGCACGGTCAAGGCGGGCTTTTTCAGCTCCTTGCTCATGGCCGGCATCTACGTGATGCTCGCCGTGGTGGGTGCCCAGTCCCGGGCGGTGTACGGCATCTGCGTCGACGGCGGCGAGGCCCTCTACCGGATCGCCACCCACTACTTCGGCACCTTCGGCGGCGTGCTGCTGGGCGTGACGGTGACGTTCGCCTGCCTCAAGACTGCCATTGGCCTCATCACCTCCTGCGCCGCCACCTTTGAAGAGCTGTTCCCCCGCACCTTCAGCTACAAGACCTACGCGGTGGTGTTCTGCCTGTTCTCCTTCGTCGTGGCCAACTTCGGCCTCAGTCAGATCATCCTCTTCTCCCTGCCGGTACTGATGTTCCTCTATCCTTTGACCATCACGCTGACGCTGCTGGGCCTCTTCGGCCGGTGGTTCGGCTATGACCGCCGGGTGTTCGTGGCCGTGACGGTGCCCACCGCCCTGGCCGCCGCCCTGGACTTCCTCCGCTCTTTGCCCGCCGGTGCCCAGGAAGTGCTCCACACCCAGGTGATCCTGGAGCCCGCGTCTCGGGTGCTGCCCTTCTTCTCCCAGGGCATGGGCTGGGTCATCCCCGCCTGCCTGGGACTTGCAGTGGGGCTGGCGCTCCATGTTCTCTCCCCCAAAAAGGCTGCGTGAACTTCATACAAAAAAGCACCGTGCATCTTCCGATGCACGGTGTTTTTTTTACAGGTGTCCCCGGTTCAGCTCCCGGGTATAGAGCCGGGTCACATACTGCATGTGGGAGCGCATGGCCTGCTCCGCCCGCTCCGGCTCATTGGCCAGGATCGCCACCATGATGTTCCAGTGCTGGCTGGCGGACTGGTCGTCCACCTCCGGCAAAAGGGCTCGGTTGCGGCTTAAATATTCAGTGATCTGCACCATCAGACTCTGGAGGCTCCGCCGCAGATACTCGTTGTCGGCGATGTCCGCCACCGCCAGGTGGAAGTCAAAGTCCCGCTCCAGCTGGTAGTCCACATCCCGGGCGATAGCATAGCTGAGGGGCTGGCGCAGCTTGTCCCCGTCCGCCGCCACGGCCTTCTGGGCCGCCAGATACACCAGGGCGCACTCCAATGCCGCGCGGGTCTCCAATAGCTTTTCAAAATGGGATTCCATATCCGTCTCCTTCCCCGGTCACTTCAGCTGGTCCAGTGTCAGGGAGAAACTGTCCAGGAACGTGTCCATAAAATACTGTATTTCCGGCAGGCCATAGCTCTCCAGGGCCGCGCGGGTCTGCTGTGCCGCCTGGCGGAACTCCCCGTTGCCCGCCTTGAGCTCCTCCAGACACTTGATATATGCCGAGAGCTTGTCCGCCGCCTTCACCAGCTCCGCGGCCTCGCTGTCGCGCTCTGCCAGCACGGGCTCGTAGGCCCCCCGCAGTGCCGGCGGCACCATGTCCAAAAGCCGCCGGGCCGCATCGGCCTCCACATCTTTATAGGCCGTGCGGATGGCGGGGTTCATGTACTTGATGGGGGTGGGCATATCGCCCGTAAAGATCTCTCCGGCATCGTGATAGAGCGCTGCCACCGCCACCGCCCCGGCGTCCACGCTGCCGCCGAAGCACTCGTTGCGGATCACCGCCAGGGCGTGGGCCAGCACCGCCACCTGATGGCTGTGCTCCTGAACGTTTTCCGGCGCCGTGTTGCGCATGAGCGCCCAGCGCTGGATGAAGCGCATACGGAATATGTAGGCAAAAAAATGGCTCTTCAACAGCCTCACTCCTCGATCGTTCCAAACAGTACCCGCCCGTCGGTGCCGGTGATGCGGACAGGGCGCACGACATTGTGCAGATCCTCGCCCTCCGCCAGCACCTCCATATAGTTGGGGGCATGGCCGGCGTAGCGGCCGTCCTTGGGCTGCTCAAAGAGTACCGGGTACACCTCGCCCACACAGCCATCCAGATAGTCCCGGTGCATCTTGGCCGCCACTTCCGCGGCCCGGTGGGCCCGCTCCTCTTTGACCTGGGGGCTCACCTGCTCCATCTTGGCCGCCGGGGTGCCGGGGCGGATGGAGTAGGGGAACAGGTGCATCTGGGCAAAGCCGCACTTGCGGATAAAGTCCAGCGTGGCGGAAAATTCCTCTTCCGTCTCGCCGGGGAAGCCCACGATCATGTCCGTGGTGACGGCGGGACGGTGGAAATGACGGTTCAAAAGCTCCACGGACTCGAGATACCGGGCCGTGTCGTACTTGCGGTTCATGCGCTTGAGGGTGGCGTCGCAGCCGCTCTGCATGGACAGGTGGAACTGGGGGCAGAGGGTGGGAATGGCGGCTGCCCGGCGGCAGAACTCCTCCGTGACGGTGCGGGGCTCCAGACTGCCCAGCCGCAGCCGCACATCGCCCACCGCCGACGCCACAGCCTCCAAAAGGTCGATGAGGCACTTGCCGCACTTGAGGTCCTGGCCCCAGGAGGAGATCTCGATGCCGGTGATGACGATCTCCCGGTAGCCCTGGTCCGCCAGCGCACGGGCCTGCTCCACCACCACATCCAGCGGCGCCGAGCGCACGGGGCCTCTTGCGTAGGGGATGATGCAGTACGAGCAGAAGTTCACGCACCCGTCCTCCACCTTCAGCATGGCCCGGGTGCGGTTTTCCCCGCCGCCGGCAGGCAGCACCTCGAAGGTGCGCCGGTCGAAGGAGCGGTCGATGGACTCGATGAGTCGCCGCTCCCGGGCCGCCTCCTCCAAAAGGTCCAAAAAGCCCGCCCGGTCACCGGTGCCGGAGATCAGGTCCACGTCCAGCGCGGCCATGTCCTCCTGATGGGTCTGTGGATAGCAGCCGCACACGGCCAGCAATGCGCCGGGATGCTCCCGCCGCACCCGGTGGAGCACCTTGCGGGACTTCTGGTCGCTGACGGCGGTGACGGAGCAGGTATTGACCACATAGGCGTCCGCCTCGCCGGCAAAGTCCACCACCTGGTGGCCCCGCTGGCGCAGCAGCTGCTCCATGGCCTGGGTCTCATATTGGTTCATCTTGCACCCAAGGGTGTAAAAGGCAACTTTCATGGAATCTCCTTGCACTTTCCTGGAATTCTCTATATAATGATAAAACTGTTTCTTATTGATTATACTTTGATTTTCTCCGTTGGGCAAGCCCCAATGAAAGGAGCGCTCTGCATGGTTTATCTGGATCACGCCGCCACCACGCCCATTCCGGCAGCCGTGGCGGACGAGATGTACGCGGTACTCAAGTCCCAGTTCGGCAATCCCAGCGCCCAGTACCCCATGGGCCTGGAAATGAAAAAGCGCGTGGAGTCCTGGCGGGCCGTGGTGGCCGGAGCGCTGGGCTGCCGGCCGGGGGAGCTGTACTTCACCTCCTGCGGCACCGAGGGCGACGCCTGGGCCATCCACGCCGCCTGCTGGCAAAACCGCCGGGTGGGCAAGCACATCGTCACCACCGCCGTGGAGCACAGCGCCGTGCTGGAGAGCTGCCGGTGGATGGCCCAGGAGGGCTGGGAGGTGACGTATGTTGCCCCCGAGCCCGGCACGGGCCGCATCAGCGCCGAGGCTGTGCTGGACGCCGTCCGGCCGGACACGGCCCTGGTCTCGTGCATGCTGGTGAACAACGAGCTTGGCTGCGTGTATCCCATCGCCGAGATCGCCCGCGGCCTTTCTGCCAAAAATCCGAAAACGCTGCTGCATACCGACGCCGTCCAGGGCTTTATGAAGGTCCCCTTCACGCCCAAGTCCCTGGGTGCGGACTTCATCACCATCTCCGCCCACAAGATCGGCGGTCCCAAGGGCATCGGCGCGCTGTACATCGGGCCCCGGGTCCGCAATCCCCGTCCCCTGCTGCCCGGCGGCGGTCAGGAAAACGGCCTGCGCTCCGGCACGGAGGCCACGGCCCAGATCGCCGGCTTTGCCAAGGCAGTGGAGCTGCGCCAGGCCTTTTTGAAGGAGCATCCCAACCATATGGCCCAGATCCGGGACTATGCCCGCAAGACCCTCTCCCAGCTGCCGGATGTGCTTTTGATCGGGCAGGGAGACGCCCCCCACATTCTCTCCCTGGCCATGGTGGGCTGGCCCAGCCAGAACATGGTCAATGACCTGGGCAGCCAGGGCATCTGCATCTCCGCCGGTTCCGCCTGCCACAAGGGCAGACCCAGCCATGTGGTGGCAGCGCTGAAGCTGCCCAAAAAGACCGCCGGCAGCGTCATCCGATTGAGCTTCGGGCCGGAGACCACCACCGCCGACATCGACGCGTGCGCCGACGCCCTCAAGCGTCACCACGATACCCGCATGCCCATGCTGTAAACAGGGCACATCCGCCGATATTTTGATATAGAGAAAAGGAACAAGATCCATGTTACGTTATCTCCGCCGCCCGCCTCTTTTCTACAAGAGGCTCTTTCTGCTGGCGCTGCCGCTGATTCTGCAAAACCTCATCACCACCTCCCTGGGCTTTGTAGACACCTTCATGGTGGGTCTGCTGGGCGATACCCAGCTCTCCGCCGTCACCGCCGCCAACGCCCCCATCTTTTTGGTACAGGTCATCATCTTCGGCCTCATGAGCGGCCTTACCATCCTGGTCAGCCAGTTCTGGGGCAAGGCGGACATGCCCGCCATCAACCGCTGCATGGGCATCGCCATGTACGCAGGCTTCACCATTGCCGCCTGTGCCGCCGCGGTGCTGTTCTTCTTCCCGGAGGCGGTGCTGTCCATGGTGACGGACAACGCCGTGCTCATCACGGAGGGCACGCCGTATCTTCGCATCGTGGGCATCTCCTACATTTTCAACGCCGTCAGCAGCGTGTATGTGAGCATGCAGCGCAGCGCGGAAAACCCCCTGTTCGGCATGCTGGTGTTCGCCACGTCCATGCTGCTGAACACCTTCTTGAACTACTGCTTCATTTTCGGCAACTTCGGTGCTCCCGCCCTGGGCGTCACCGGCGCCGCCATCGCCACGCTGACCTCCCGCATCGTGGAGTTTTTGATCGTGGTGGTCTACGCCCTGCGCAGCCGCCGGGTGCCCCTCATGCCCCGGGCACTCTTCTGCCCCGGCCGCGCCACGGTGCGCATCTATGTCAAGTACGCCACGCCGGTGCTCATCAATGAGACGTTCTGGGGCCTGGGCACCACCATGATGACGGTCATCATGGGCCACATGGCCATCAGTGCCGACATGCTGGCGGCCTACGCCATCATGGGCAACATCGACAAGTTCTCCACCGTCTCCTGCTTCGGCCTGGCCGGCGCCACCGCCGTCATCATCGGAAAGCGCATCGGCGAGGGCGCCTCCAAGGACGAGGTGTACGATCTGAGCTGGTGTTTGCTGCTGGTAGCACTGGGCCTTGGCATCCTCATTGGCGGCGTGCTGGCCGTGACGCTGCCCACGGTGTTCATCCCCTATCTCTACCCCCTGTTCTCCCTGTCCCCCACGGCCACGGAGGCGGCAGCCACCATGTGCATCGTCTACCTTCTGACCATGCCCCTCAAATCCTTCGATATCTCCAACATCACCGGTGTGCTCCGGGCCGGCGGCGACGCCACCATGGCCTCCATCATCGACCTGGTGCCCCTGTGGTGCGCGGCGGTGCCTCTGGCGGCGCTGGCCGCCCTGGTGCTGGACGCGCCCATGATCTTCGTGTGCCTGGGCCTGTACGCGGAGAACTTCTTCAAATGCCCCTGGGGCATCGTCCGCCTGCGCAGCCGCAAGTGGATCAACGACGTGACCAGGGGGCTTGACCTATGAGCTTTTTCTGCTGCCCCGTGTGCGGCGCGCCGCTGGAGCGAGTTGGCGGCGCCCTGCGCTGCGGCAAGGGCCACAGCTTCGATACCGCCCGGGAGGGCTACACCCACCTGCTGCCGCCCAACCGCAAGCACTCCGCCGCCCCCGGCGACGACAAGGGCATGGCGGCGGCCCGCCGGGCCTTTTTGTCCAAGGGTTACTACGCGCCTTTGCGCGACGCCCTGTGTGATCTGGCGGTGCGTTATACCGGTGACGCCCCCGCCGTGCTGGACGCCGGCTGCGGCGAAGGATACTACACCGGCGGCATATACCGTGCCCTTTTGGCCGCGGGCAAGCAGCCCCGGGCCGCGGGCATCGATATCTCCAAATTCATCCTGCGCTACGCCGCCAAGGCGGAAAAGGACATCGAGTTCGCCGTGGCCTCCTCCTACCACCTGCCGGTGGCGGACCAGTCCGTGGATCTTCTGATCAACTGCTTTTCTCCCCTGGCCCTGGAGGAGTTTTCCCGGGTGCTTCGTCCCGGCGGCGCCTTTTTCTATGTGGTGCCCGGCCCCATGCACCTGTGGGAGATGAAGCAGGTGCTCTATGAATCTCCCTATCCCAACGAGGAAAAGGAGACGCCCTATCCCGGCTTTGCCTACCGGGAGATCGTTCCGGTTTCGGGCACCATCACCCTCCCCTCCCAGGAGGACATCCACGCCCTGTTCCAGATGACCCCCTATTTCTGGAAAACGTCCCAGGAGGGCGCAGCACGTCTTTCTGCGCTGGAAACCCTCACCGTCCGCACGGAGTTCCGCATCCACGTGTTTACCAGAGCATAAAAATAAGCCCCGCGGCAGATGCCGCGGGGCTTATTTTTATGATACGGCAGTCTTTTCCCGCCGGTGCAGCGCGGAGCCCGCCGCGCCCACGGCCGTGTCCACGCACCAGGCCAGGGGTATGGCCAGCACCGTCACCTCCGCCAAAAGCAGCAGCATGCCCCGCATACCGATAAACTCCGGACGGTCCCGCAGCATAGAGAGGATCAGCACATGGCCGAAGTACACCGTCATGGAGTGGCGGGCCAGAAACGCCGTGACCGGCCGCAGCCACTTCAGCCGGGCGGCCAGCGGGGGCCACAGGGCAAACACCGCCAGAAGCACCAGCGGCACATAGACGTTCAGCGGGCTCTTGATGGCCTCAATGTCCCCGGTGGCCTTGCTCTCCAGCACATACAGTCCCGTGAACACCACCGCCGCAGCGGCAATGACCGCTTTGTGCCGGGCCGCAAACTGCTGCAGACGGCCAAGGTTTTCCCGGGTGGCCGCCATGCCCAGCACGAAGTAGAAAAGCCACGTGGGGAACAGCTGCCACAGATAGGGCCGCAGGAAGCCGGGGATCACGGAAAAGCCCGCCCGCTGCAGCACGATCAGCTTTTCCACCCCGTAGGTGATAAGGAATGCCCCCAGCAGGCACCATGCCGCCGACCGCTCCATCCACCGCCGCAGCAGCGGATAAAGGAGGTACAGCTGGAATATAATGACCACAAAGTACAGATGCGGCGCCGCCTGTCCCAGCAAAAAGCGGCGTGCCAGGGCCCCGGGCGCCAGGGACTGATGTTCACACAGGGTATAGACCGCAAACCAGCACACGTAGGGGATGCCCAGCTTCACCGCCCGCCGCCGGTAAAATTGTCCGGCGGGCAGGGCCTTCCCCAATCCCAGCGACGCACCGGAGAGCAGCACGAACAGCGGCACGGCGAACCGGGCGGCCTGGTTCATCACATACGCCAGGTTCATCCCGCCCAGCAAAAAATCACTGTCTGCCCCGATGTAGGGGGCGGTCACATGAATGGCGATGACCGCCAGCATGGACCATACCCGCGCCGCGTCCAGCTCTTCCACTTTCTTCACCGGGTGTCTCCCCCCTTTCCGTCCGTGCAGCTTGCCTGGAGACGGTTTTTCCATATTTCGACATAATACCATCCCTTCTGTGCTTTTTCAACCCTGCCGGCCGTCTCCCCGTTCAGCCGCTGTTAAAATTCGCTTATACGGCCGCACTCTGCGACGGCGGCAATATCTCCCATGCGGGAAAGGACGTTGACTCCACTCTTCCGGGGGAGTATGATAAGGGAAAGACCCGGCACGGCCTGTGCCGCCGGGAAAGCGGAAGGAGGGAAAAGGAGCCGGACTCCGCGCGCCGCCGGGCGCGCAACCATGTGTATTTGAGAGGGGTAACGTTTATATGAAAAAGCTCTTTGGCAGTCTACCGTTCCGATTGATCCTGGGAATTTTCGTGGGTGTGGCGTGCGGTGCCGTGTTTACGGAGAGCATCATGAAAGTGGTCGTCACGCTGCAGTACATCATGGGCCAGCTCATCAACTTCTGTGTGCCGCTGATCATTATCGGCTTCATCGCACCCTCCATCACCAAGCTGGGCGCCAATGCCTCCCGTCTTCTGGGCGTGGCAGTCATCATCGCCTACGTCTCCTCCATCTGCGCTGCCTTCATGAGTATGGGCGCAGGCTATGCCCTGATCCCCCACCTGTCCATCGACACCAGCGTGGCGGGCCTGAAGGAGCTGCCTGAGGTGGTGTTCCAGCTGGATATCCCCCAGATCATGAGCGTCATGAGCGCCCTGGTCCTCTCCGTACTGCTGGGCCTGGCCGCCACCTGGACCAAATCCCAGCGCACCATCGACCTCCTTGGTGAGTTCCAGGCCATCGTGCTGGACATCGTCAGCAAGGTCATCATCCCTGTGCTCCCGTTCTATATCGCCACCACCTTCTGCAACCTCAGCTATGAGGGCATGATCACCCGCCAGCTGCCCGCCTTTTTGCAGATCATCCTCATCGTCATGGCCGGCCACTACATCTGGCTGGCGGTGCTGTATCTGCTGGCTGGCGCCTACTCCGGAAAGAACCCCTGGGAGGTCCTCCGTCACTATGGCCCGGCCTACCTGACCGCCGTGGGTACCATGTCCAGCGCGGCGACGCTGGCAGTGGCCCTGCGCTGCGCCGGTAAGAGCAAGGTACTGCGGGAGGACATGGTCAGCTTCGGCATTCCCCTGTTCGCCAACATCCACCTGTGCGGCTCCGTACTGACGGAGGTGTTCTTCGTCATGACCATCTCCCTGCTGCTCTACGGCTCCCTGCCCAGCATCGGCACCATGATCCTCTTCTGCCTGCTGCTGGGTATCTTCGCCATCGGCGCCCCCGGCGTCCCCGGCGGCACGGTCATGGCCTCCCTGGGCCTCATCACCGGCATTTTGCTCTTTGACGACGCCGGCACCGCTTTGATGCTGGCCATCTTCGCCCTGCAGGACAGCTTCGGCACCGCCTGCAACGTCACCGGCGACGGCGCGCTGACGCTGATGCTCACCGGGTATGTGGAAAAGCACGGCATCCGGGACGAAAACCTCCAGTCTCCCATTTTGTAAGATCCCATTCCGCGGGGCCGCTTGAGCGGCCCCGCCTTTTTGCGCAAAAAACTGCCCTGCGCCGAAAGGCGCAGGGCGGTTTTTTCTGTTGAACGGAGATTTTATCAGTAGCCGTAGATCATGGAGCGGTTGATGTCCGCCAGGCAGTGGGCGCCGCACATGGCCATGGTGTCGGCCAGCTCGGCCTTGAGCTTTTCCACATAGATCTTCACGCCCTCGGCGCCGCCGCCGTAGACCATGTTCACGAAGGGACGGGCGATGAGCACCGCGTCGGCACCCAAAGCCAGGGCCTTGAACACGTCCATGCCGGTGCGGATGCCGCCGTCCACCAGAATGGTCATCTTGTCGCCCACGGCGTCCACGATGGCGGGCAGCACCTCGGCGGTGGCGGGGCACTGATCCAGCACGCGGCCGCCGTGGTTGGACACCACGATGGCGCTGGCACCGGCCTCCAGGGCCTTCTTGGCGCCGGCAACGGTCATGATGCCCTTGAGGATGAAGGGCTTCTCCGCCCAGGAGACGATCTGCTTGAGCTCCTCCACCGTCTTGCTGCCGGCGGGCGGGGTCATGTTCTGCAGGAAGGGAAGGCCCGCGGCGTCGATGTCCATGGCGATGGCGAAGGGATCGGCGGTCTTGACCAGATCCAGCTTTTCCTTCACGGTCTCCATGTTCCAGGGCTTGATGGTGGGCACGCCGCAGCCATGGGTCTTGATGAGGGCCTTGGCCGTGCCCTCCATGACAGCGGGATCGGTGCCGTCGCCGGTGAAGGCGGCGATGCCGGCCTCCGCGCAGGCGGGCACCAGGATGTCGTTATATTCCAGATCCGTGTACTTATCGCCGTAGTGCTTGGTGACGGCGCCCACGGGGGCCGCGAACACGGGGATGTCCACTTTCTGGCCGAAGAGGGTGAAGGAGGTATCCACCGGCTTATTTTCGCAGATGGTGTCCATATTCACACACAGCTCCTGCCACTTCTGGTAATTGCGGATAAAGCCGGTGCCGATGCCCTTGGCGCCGGGGCCGGGCACGGTATTCTTGCAGGCCAGGCCGTTGCAGACGGGGCAGGACTTGCAGTAGGGGCCCATGCAGGTGCGGGCCTGATCGAGTACTTCTTTGTATGTCATGACGATCTCCTCCAAATGATGTAGTTCCCCTCTGAGGTGATATTTGCGCTCCTATTGTACTGCCAACCACGGAAAAAGGCAACCGCTTCCAAAAAAGTTTGTCTGCCTCGCCAGCGGGCGGAACCATTTTCCACCATTGCCGTCTCTACTGTTGAAAGGGTCTTTCCACACCATAAAAAGGAGGGTTCACGATGAAAAAGAAGGGTTTTGTCTGGGGACTTGTACTGGTGCTGGCCATGGGGCTGCTGAGTGGCTGCGGCAGCGAATCCGCCGCTTCCATGCCTCAGGAGACCGCCGCGGCAGAAGCCCCGGTGGAAGAGTACAGCATGGACGCAGCGGCAGACTACGGCACCGGCAACGCCAGCATGACGCCCGCCGCGGAGGGCAGCGAAACGGAGAACGGCGCGGTGCAGGGCTCCAAGCGCATCTACACCGCCACGCTGCAGCTGGAGACCACCGGCTTTGATGAAGCCGTCTCCTCCCTGACGGAGCTGGTGGACAGCTGCGGGGGGTGGGTGTCCTCCTCGTCCGTCAGCAACCACTCCAGCTCCTACCGCTACGCGGACCTGACCGTGCGGGTACCGGTGGAGAAGTACCGTGATTTTCTCTCCCATGCAGGAGAGCTGTGCCACCTGCTCTACACCCAGGAATACGTGGACGACGTGACCGAGGCCTACTACGACACCGCCGGGCGGCTGGAGACCCAGCAGATCAAGCTGGAGCGGCTCCAGAGCCTGCTGGCCCAGGCGGAAAAGATGGAAGATATCATCACCATCGAGTCTGCCATCTCCGAGACGGAGCAGATGATCGACAGCCTCTCCGGCACCTTGCAGCACTATGACTCCCAGGTGGACTACGCCACCGTCAACATCTCCTTGCAGGAGGTTGGCAAGCTCTCCAACGTGGAAGAGCCCACCGCCACGCTGGGCAGGCGGCTGGCCGCCGCATTTACCTCCGGGTGCCGGAGTTTCCTCACCGCCGCAGAGGACCTGCTGGTGGCGCTGGTATACGGCTGGGTGTGGCTGGTGATCCTGGCCGCGGCGGCCATCGTGGTGGTGCGCCGCCTGAAGAAGCGGGGTGTCCGGCTTCCCTCCCTGGGGCGAAAGGACCATGCATCCGACCATGACACGCCCAAGGGCGGTACGCTTTGATATGCATCGAAAACGCCCGGGCCTGATGGTCCGGGCGTTTTTTTCAGTTGGTCAGGATGGTGTAGCCCACTATGTCATACTGCCCATCCAGCAGCAGCACATAGGCATAGGTGGTCTTTCCATCGGAGCGCTCCGACGGCACCAGCACATCCAGATCCTCCACAGATTTGCAGAACCGCTCCTTCCCCACGGACTGTTCCCGGCTCCAAAGGCCGTATTGCTGCACCGCCTGGCAGAAGTCGTCATTGTTGTTTAAATAGAAGTTATCGATGCACCAGGCCGCGCCGCTGCGCTCCACCTGCTCCGGGGCAATGTACTCCGGCAGCGACGCCTGAGAGAAGGCGTTTTTCTGCTGCTCATAAAGCCCGGAGAAGTCGTAGTCGCAAAGCGTGATCTCCATGCGCCAGCTGTCCCCGCCCAGATAGAGGGGCTGGCCGAAGAAATAGCCGCACAAGGTAGTCTCGTCGCTGTACAAAAGCAGCACCCGGAACGGGGCCCGGCCGCCCTGCACGGAAAACCGGCCGGAGGTCTGATTCATGGTACGTTCCCCGTCAGAGGCCACCAGCCAGGACACCTGGTCGCTGACCTTCAGATACTCCTCCACGCCGCCCAGGTCAGGGCTTCCCCGAAACTCCATGAACTGGGTCTGGGGCACCACCTGCTGCACCTGCTCCAGCGTCACGGTGCAGTACTCTCCCTCCGCCGTCAGATCCAGCGACGCGCCGGTGCGGACGCCGGAGGGGCGGGGAAACTCCATATTCTTTACCCGCTCCCCGTCTGTGACGGTCACATAGCCCATGTACTGCATGGCGTCGTCCAGCAGCAGATAGACCCGGGGCCGCTCCGCCGCGGCATGCCGGGCACTGTTGGGCAAATCGGAGATGGGCGCGCAGAACCGGCTGATGTAGGGCGAGGTGGCCCGGCTCCACAGGCTCTGGAGCCGCACCCGGTTGGTGAAGTCGTCGCTGCCGGAGAGCTGGGAAACCGGCTCGATGTAAAAGGCCGCGCCGCAGGAAGCAAGGTCGTACTGGGAGATCTCCGGCAGCTGGGGCGAGGCCGTGTAGCCCGCGGACTGCTGCCCATAAAGGTCGGTGAAATCGTAGTCGCAGAGGGTGATCTCCATGCACCACTTCCCGCCGCCTAAGTCCTCCGGCGCGCCAATAAAGTAGCCGCACAGGGTAGTCAGATCCCGGTAGAGCAGCAGGGTGAAGATATGGTCCTCCGAGAGATTCCAGGTGGCGGACAGATAGCCGCCATTCTGCGTGCCGCCGGAGGCCACCAGCCAGGCCATGTGGAAGCTGTCGGCCACATACGCCTTCACATCCCCGCCCAGGTCCGGCGCATAGCCCTCAAAGTTGAAAAAGGCCGTCTCCGGCACCACCTGGCGCAGCAGCTCCTCCGTGATCTCGCAGTTTCCGTCGCTCTTTTCCTCCAGGATCAGCTCCACGGAGCCGGTGGGGGTAATAGCGCCGTCCACGCCGGCCTGCCCGCCGCTGCCGGTGGAGTCCATCATGGTATAGCCCAGCAGCTGATGGTCGCCGTCCAGCAGCAAAAAGCAGCGCCACCGGTCATCCCGGGGGAGCCGGTCCCGCAGCCGGTCCATCTCCCGGCTGTGCTTTTCCACATAGGGGGAGGTGTACTCCGCCCACAGGTGATAGGCCTGGGAGTCGCCGGGCAGCAGCGTGGGGCCCCGGCCGGTATTGTAGCCGGTGAGGAAATACTCCGCGCCGGAGTCCTCAATGTCCTCCGGGGCGATGTAGTTTGCAAAGGTCTCGTCCCGCTGGGCATCGAACAGGGCCATCTGCTCTTCATAAAGGGCCGTGAAGTCGTAGTCGCAGAGGGTCACCTGCAACTGCCACGTTCCGCTGCCCGCCTTTTCCGGCACGCCTACGGCGTGGCCCATCAAGTGGATGTTGCTGTCAAAGAGCAGCAGGCACAGAGGGCTGTCCGGGTCATCGTTGGCGTTGAAGCTGCCCCACTCCCCCTGGGAGCCCTGCTGGCCCCGGCTGGTGACCAGCTGGGCCATCTGGAAGCTGTCGATGAGGTAGGTGTCGATGTCTCCGCCCATGTTGGGAACGCCCTCCAGGTTGATGTACTCCACCTCCGGGAACTGCGCTTGCACCAGCTCCGGCGTGACGGTGCATACGCCCTCCGCGTCCTCTTCCACCGTAAAGGTCACCGTCTCCCCATCGCCGGGGGCGGTCACATGCAGCTCCTCCGCGCCAAAGCCGAGGCCACTGCCCAGTTTGGGCAGCAGGATCGCAGCGGCCGCGATGACCACCACTGCGACGGCAAGGACCGCCGCGATTTTTCCACGTTTTTTCCCTGCGCCGGGCTTTGCCGCTTGGGCGTCGGCCTGACCGGATGCGGCAGCTTCCGCCGCAGCGGTATTCGCAGTCTTTTCCGTGTGGAGCCGGGAGCGGACCGCCTCCATCCGCTGCCGGGCAGCCTCACGGCGCGCCTCCGCCCGCTGCCGTGCCTCTTCTGCCCGGCGGGCCCGCTCCTGGGCCTGCCGGGCCTCCTCGTCCAGCTGTGCCTGACGCAGCGCCGCAAGGCCCGCAGCGGTGGCCAGACGTGCGGCCGTCTCCTTCTGGCAGCCGCAGCGGTGGCACTTTGTCTCCCCGTCGCGGTTCACGCCGCCGCAGGCGCAGTACCAAAGGCCCTGGCCGCTCCAGTAGGCGTACCGGCTGCTGGGGAGTCCCCGGCTCAGCGCCAGCAGCGCCGGGTCCCCCACCGCTTCATCCAAAGCGGTAAAGGCCGGCAGGCTCTCCCACCGGACGTCCTCCGCCGCCGTCCAGGCAGTTCCGTCCGCAAAGACGGCGGACACCGCCCGGACCTCCATGCACTGTGCGTCGCTCCAGGGCAGCGCCACGGCCGTATACTGTCCAAAGGCCTGGCCCCGGACCGCCTGCAAATCCCCATATGTAAAGACCGTGTCGGTCCCGCCCGCGTCCGGACAGCGGACCGATACCGTCAGCGCGGTGACCGTACGAGGGTCAACGCTTTTCCACTTCAGCTGGGCCACCAGGCGCGGCGACCTGGTGTCTTCCAGCAGTACGCCGGCTGCCAGCACCACCGGCGCGCCGTCTGTATACAGCCGCTGCGGCAGCGCAAAGCGCCGGATATAGCGATCACTCATGGTGTCCCTCCCATCAAAGCTCCGGCAGCTCGTCGGGGTTGGCAGCCTCCGCGCTGTGATCGGGCACCGGCACAGCCGTGCCCTCCGCTTTCCCGGAGGCCACGCCCTCCTTGCGGATGGCGTGCACGTCCGCGGTCATCTGACCGAAGGCATACAGCGGCCAGGTGCCCGCCGCCAGAACGAGGGCGCTCACCACGGCGATCAGGCCGCTGAGGAGCAGAGATACAGGGCTGAAGTAAGGCGGGATCAATCCGAACAGCTGCAGCAGCAAAACCACCACGCTCAATACCATCACCAAGGCGCCCACCAATCCCAGGATCAGATAAATGAGGCCGCAGATCTTGGCCACCAGCTGGATCTTGCCGCCCACATCACTGTAAAAGCCGTGGACAAAGCCGGAAAAGCCCCGGCGGTACTTGTCGCCGTCCACCTTCCAGGCTTTGGGCGGCGCCTGCCGGCCCTCCATGGCCAGGTTCACCAGGATCAGTCCCAGGGGCAGCAGGATCGCCGTGATCAGATTTTTAAAGAGGCTCGGGTTTCCCTGACCGCCTGTCTGAAAATATCCAATCAAGAAGTCAAGCTGAATCACTTCCGCCCAGATCCCGTTAACAGCGGCCAGAGCAGCCGCGATGGCACTGATCAGCGGGACCGACCGCTTCCCCATGGGGCGGTTCCAGGTAAAGCCCACAGCGCCCAGGAGCATCATCAGCTCCGCCGCAAACAGCAGCGCCGCCATGGGCGTCTGGCTGCCCAATTCACCGTCGGAGTACATGGCCATCTGCCGCAGCACGAACAGCATCCGAAGCTGGCAGACCAGCAGCAAAACCGAAGCCGGCAGAATGTGCTTGTCCCGGTCGCCGCGTGCCAGCAACACACCTGCCGCGATCACCAGCAGCGGCCAGAGCAGCTGCAGCAAGGGCACTTCAAACGAGCCCATCATCATAAAGAGGTTGACGATCTCCATCAGACCGTCCGCCAGCACCAGCAGCGCACCTGCCAGGCACAGCGTTCCAGCGGCGGGGACAGAGCGATAGCGCACGCCAGGCACCATCTGCGCCCGTTCCTCCCGGGAGGCGGGCATGAACGTCTCCGCCTCCACGTTGCCGCACAGCAGGATCGCTCCAACTGCCGCCAGGGCCATAGGAAGCAGTGAGAGAGGGGAATACCGGATACTTTCCAGGCACAAAAGGCCGCCCAGCACTGTCAATACCGTGGCCACCAGGTTCAGCAGCGGCATGCGGAACCGGTCCGGCAAAAATCCCGGGACCTTGTTCCAGGATACGCCCTGTACCGAAACCACCCAGGCTGCCAGGGGCACCAGCAGTACCACCTGGTTGGTCAGTGCGGCGGCACCCAGCAGCGCCAGCGCGCCGCCGGCCATGAAATTCGCCTTTTTGCCCTTGGCCGTCAAAAGCAGGACACTGCCCACAATCGTCAGCAGGCTTAAAAAGAGTGTGATCCGGGCGTAGTAATCCTCCATCACGATGGCCAGCAGCTGGTCGACCACCGCCCCTGCCATGATCAGTACGGCCGCCGCCTTCAGCAGTCCGCCCTGCCGGGGCACGCCCCGGACCCGCTCTTTCCATGCGTTCTTTTCCATAAACGTCCTCCCTTTCCTATGTGCATGCTAAAATACAGCATGATTTTCCAATTTAAACTATATGCCGGTTCAGATGAAAAAGCAATGTGCCGGCTGCATCTGCCTTGCTTCTAAATCCTGGGCAAGCAAGGGCTCTGCCGCCTGGCAGAAGCAGCCTTGCTTTTGCCGAACAAAAAAGAAGCACCTGCCTTGCAGGTGCTTCTTT
>CAUWEK010000006.1:0-27366 GCA_963557435.1 uncultured Dysosmobacter sp. | reverse complement strand
TCTACGGTACGGAGGACACTGCCCTCATCCCCCGCCCGGCCCTCCACGCCTGTGCACTGCGGCTGGTACACCCGGTAACAGGCGAGCTTTTGTCCCTGACTGCCCCGCTGCCGGAGGATATGGCCCGGCTGGCGGGCGAACATAACAAACACGAGGAGGAATCTTTACCATGCTGACCTGGAACGTGACTTACCGCACCAAGCCCGGAAAACGGGACGAATTCTTCAAGGCCCTGACCGATCTGGGCGTCCGGGAAAACTCCATCCGTGAGGCAGGCAACCGGAAGTACGACTACTTCTTCGACGCCCAGGACCCGGACGTACTGCTGCTGGTGGAAAGCTGGGACAGCCCGGAACTTCAGCAGCTCCACTGCCAGACGGAGCGCTTTGCCCGGCTGCAGGCGCTCAAAGCGGAGCTGTGCGAGTCCGTCACCATCGACAAATTCGACCACTGAGCCCAGCCGGGCGCCTGACGGCGTCCGGCTGTATTTATGTCTTTCTCTTCAATATTAGATATGCTTATGCTCTTGAGGTGAAAAAATAAGGGCCCGTTTCCTCCGGCCCACTTCCCATTTCCGGCCGGGCGTGGTATAGTTTTATCGTTGTGAAGTAATACCTTTCCATACGGAATACATCTAGGAGGAGGCCGTCATGAAGATCCTGTCTGATATCGAAATCGCCCAGTCCTGCACGCCCCAGCCCATCACCGCCATCGCCCGCACCGCCGGGGTGGACGAGCAGTATCTGGAGCTCTACGGAAACTACAAGGCCAAGGTGGACTACCGGCTGTTGCGCGAGGTGGAGCGGCCGGAGGGCAAGCTGGTGCTGGTGACCGCCATCAACCCCACCCCCGCCGGTGAGGGCAAGACCACCACCACTGTGGGATTGGCGGACGGCCTGCGCCGTCTGGGCCAGAACGCCATGGTGGCGCTGCGGGAGCCCTCCATGGGCCCCGTGTTCGGCATCAAAGGCGGCGCCGCCGGCGGCGGCTGGGCCCAGGTGATCCCCATGGAGGACATCAACCTCCACTTCACCGGAGATTTCCACGCCATCGGCGCGGCCAACAACCTGCTGGCCGCCATGCTGGATAACCACATCCAGCAGGGCAACGCCCTGGGGATCGACCCCAAGCGCATCACCTGGCGCCGCTGCGTGGACATGAACGACCGGCAGCTGCGGAATATCGTGGACGGCCTGGGCGGACGTGTGAACGGCTGCCCCCGGGAGGACGGCTTTGACATCACCGTGGCCAGCGAGATCATGGCCGTGCTGTGCCTTTCCAGCGACCTGATGGACCTGAAGGCCCGCCTGGCCCGGATCATCGTGGGCTACGCCTACGACGGTCGTCCCATCACCGCTCACGACCTGAAGGCCGAGGGCGCCATGGCCGCGCTGCTCAAGGACGCCCTCAAGCCCAACCTGGTGCAGACCCTGGAGGGCACCCCCGCCTTCATCCACGGCGGCCCCTTCGCCAACATCGCCCACGGCTGCAACTCCGTCATGGCCACCCGCATGGCCATGCGCCTTGCCGACTACGCCATTACCGAGGCGGGCTTCGGCGCGGATCTGGGCGCGGAGAAATTCCTGGACATCAAGTGCCGCTTTGCCGGCCTCACTCCCTCCGCCGTGGTGGTGGTGGCCACTGTGCGGGCACTGAAAAACCACGGCGGCGTGCCCAAGGCGGAGCTGAACACGGAGAACCTGGAGGCTCTGGAAAAGGGCCTGCCCAACCTCCTGCGGCATGTGGAGAACATCACGAAGGTCTATGGCCTTCCCTGCGTGGTGGCCATCAACGCCTTCCCCACCGACACGGAGGCGGAGCTGAAGCTGGTGGAGGACAAGTGCCGGGCGCTGGGCGTGAACGTGGCCCTCAGCGAGGTGTGGGCCAAGGGCGGCGAGGGCGGCATGGCCCTGGCCCGGGAGGTCATGCGCCTTTGTGAGACCCCCTCTGACTTCCACTATGCCTACGAGCTGGACGGCACCATCGAGGACAAGCTGGATGCCATTGCCCGCCGCATCTATCGGGCCGACGGCGTGGTGCTGACCGCCGCCGCCCGCAAGCAGGCCGCCGAGCTGACGGCCCTGGGCTTCGATCACCTGCCTGTGTGCATGGCCAAGACCCAGTACTCCTTCTCCGACGACGCCTCCCTGCTGGGCGCTCCCACCGGCTTCACCATCACCGTGCGGAACCTGAAGGTCTCCGCCGGCGCCGGGTTCCTGGTGGCTCTCACCGGCGACATCATGACCATGCCGGGTCTTCCCAAGGTGCCCGCCGCCGAGAAGATCGACGTGGACGAAAACGGCAAGATCAGCGGCCTGTTCTGATTTTCCCCTGCATACAAAAAAGCCTGTCCCAATCGGGACAGGCTTTTTTTGATCGTTTAGGCAGCGGGCTTAGCCCATCTGCTTTTCCACATCGGCTTTGAGCGTCCGCAGGGCCTGGATGAGGAAAATGGAATCCATGCCGCAGGCCACGCAGTCAAAGCCCCGGCGGAAAAACGCGGCGGAGCCGGCGGCGTCCCCGGCGTAGATCATGGCGCACTTGCCGTGCTTTTTACAGGCTGAAAGCACCCGGTCGATGGCCGCCTGCAAATCCGGGTCATCCATCTGAGCGGGCTTGCCCAACGCCACGGACAGGTCGTAGGGGCCCACGAAAATGCCGTCCACGCCCTCCATGGCGGTGATCTCCTCGATGTGCTCCAGGGCGCCCAGGGTCTCGCACTGGGGAATGAGCATGGTCTGGCGGTTGCAGTGGTCAAAATACTGCTGCGTGTCCGCGCACTCCGGATCAAAGCCGTACCCGCCGGAGAGGGTGGGGGCAAAGCCCCGGCGGCCCAGAGGATAATACTTGGCGTACTCCACCAGCTGCCGCACCTCGTCCACCGTCTGCACGTCCGGCACCACCAATCCACGGGCGCCCACGTCCAGCATCTTCAGAACCGACGGACGGGTCACATCCTTCACCCGCACCAGGGGCGTGCAGTCCCGAACGGACAGGGCCGTGATGGCCGCCAGGGCGCTCTCCACGTCCGCAGGGCCGTGCTCCGTGTCCACGATTGCAAAATCCATGCCGGCGATGCCGATGCACTGGGCCGCTGCGATGCCGCCCAGTTCGTAAAAGGTGCCCAGGGCGTGCTCGCCCTGTAAAAGTTTCTCCCGCAGCAGATTTTTCATGCCTTTGCCTCCTCGCTCTTTCCGTTCCGCACATGGTTCCCGCTCCAGATCCGATAGGGCTCGCTGCCCCGTGTCTCAAGCTTTTCCGTCAGCCATGCCCGGATGGCCTCCACGCCCTCCTCCGTCCAGGGGAAGGTCTCCGTCTCCACGTCCTGGGCCAGTTCGAAGCTGATATTTTCATACACCCACACCTGGATGGTTCCGTCATTCATCCAGCCGGTCCGCTGGAAACGGTAGCGGAAGGTGCCGATGCTGCCGGGGTACACCGACGCCTTGGTAAAAAACTGCAGATTCAAAAAGTCAAACTTCCCCTCCACGGGGCATCCCTCCTCCGTTCCTCCAGCATACCAGATTCCGCCCTGGGGCGCAACCGCTTACGGCATGTTGGCCCGCAGGGTCTCCAGATTCCCCTCCATCAAGGAAAGGTAGGTGGCGCCGCTGTCCATCTCCTCCTGAGAGACATTGTGGCAGGTGTGGAACATGGCGGTTTTCGTGCCGGTGGCCTCGGCGATGCTGTCCGCCACCAGGTGGTTGGAAAATTCAATATACCACACGGTGGAGATGTGTTCGTCGCGCACCTTATCCGTCAAAAAGGCGATGGTGGCGGCGGAGGGCTCCGTCTGGGTGCTGCAGCCGGGGAACGCGGCGTAGTAGTCCAGGTCATACTCCTCGGCAAAATAGCGCAGGGGGAAGCGATCTCCAAAGACGATGGTCCGGCTGGGCAGAGAGTCGAAAAAGTCCCGGAACTGCTGATCCAGCACCTCGATCTGCCCGGCGTAGTCCTCGCCCCGGACGCGGAAGGTCTCCGCGTGCTCCGGATCCAGCTCTCCCATGGTCCCGGCAATGTCACGGACGATCTGGGCGGCATTCCGGGGCGACGTCCACACATGCTCATCATACTCCTTGACCTGGCCCAGCTCCTCCTCGTGGTCATGGTCGTGGTCGCTCTCCATGCCCTCCACGGTCTCCTCCTCCAGAAGATCCACGCAGTCCATGAGCTTGAAGGTGCGGCCGGTGGGCTCCGCCGCCGAGAGGATGGTGTCCACCCAGGCATCGGACTCGCCGCCCAGGTACAAAAACAGGTCGCACTCCTGCACCGCCAGAATGTCCGCCGGCGTGGGCTCATAGGAATGGCTCTCCGTCCCCGGCGGCAGCAGCAGCGTTACCTCCACGTCCTCGCCGCCGCAGGTGCGGGCAAAATCGTAAGCGGGGAACACCGTCGCCACGATCTTCAGCGGCTGTTCTCCATCCTCCGCCGGTTGGGCGGTCTCCTTGGCGCCGCAGCCGGCCAGCAGCAGGGCACACAGCAGCATCCAGCAAAATCCCTTTTTCAGCAAATGTAGCTCCTCCTAATTTGAGAATCGTTTTCAATTGCACAATATATCACAGGGTGCGGGAAAAAGCAAGCGGCTCTTTTCACAAAAAAGCCGCCGCCCGGCCGGGCGGCGGTTTTGGCTTATGGGAGCTCGGACTCCTCCGGCTCATCGTCCGTCATGCGGGAGTTGGGTCCGTCCCGATCCGATGCCGGACGCATCTCATGGGTGGAATGGGGCGTGCTCTCTTTCCGGCTGGTCCGCCAGAAGGAGGTATCGATGGGGGCGCTGTCCTCAAAGAGGTCGTAATAATCCTCGTCCCGCAGCGTGGGGCGCCGGTGCTTCCAGATGGCCGTGATGGTGGGATAGAGGACGATGGCGATCAAGCCACCGGAAAAGCCGTTGTTATAGAGGTTCAGTCCCGCCACCGGTCCACCGGTCTGCAGCACCAGGGCCGAGTGGATAAAGCCCGCCAGAATGCCGAAGGGCCAGCCGAAGTGTCCGGCGATAGGCGCCAGCGTGGTGCCGAACAGTCCCGCCAGCTGCAAGGAGGGGTAGTTTGGCGAATAGTGCATGCCGTAAGCGCCCAGGGAGACGCCTGCCATAACGGGAATGATATTGAAGGGGTGCTTTCCGAAGGCGGAAAAGCCCATGATGGTGAAAATGCCGCCGATGGTGGGGCCGTTGAGGTCACCGCCGATCAAAAGGACGAACACGATCCCCAAAATCCCGTTGCAGCCGATGTTCACCAAGACCGGCCCGGCGCCGAACATACGCAGGTAGTCGCTGGGCGCCCGGCCCGTGGTGGAGATCAGCCGCCGGTAGCCGGCCCATACCGCCCAGGGCGGGACCGGCGTTGCGAAAAAGCCCAGCAGGATCAGCGCCACGCACAAAATGCCCAGCGCAATGGAAAACTTCTCGTTGTAGCCCTGGGCCCAGTACAGCACGGAGTCCGGCTTGTCGCCGAAGGCCGTCAGCACCGGCACCACCATCATGGCGAATAGTCCGCAGGCAAATCCCATGTTGTAGAGGTTCATGCCGTTTTGAATTTTATAAGTATAGGCCGACAGCGACGGCAGGATGAAGCCGATGATGATGCCCATCAGAACGCCCAGCGGCAAGCTGGCGTGGATGCTGCCCAGCGCCATGTAGCTCACCAGCGGCGCAAGCGATGTAGCCAGCAGCGACACGGAGGCATACTTGGAAAAAGGCTCCCGCTGGTACTTGGCGTAAAGCCAGGTGCCCAGAATGATGGGCCAGATGTTGAACACGTTCTTGCCGAACAGGGAAAAGCCCGCCATCAGCCCCATCTCCACAATGGTAAAGCCGTTGTAGGGATCGCCGGAAAACCGGATGATGCAGATGGAGATAATGGTCACCAGTCCCGCATTGATGAGCGCGGCGCCGGGTCCCGCGATATACACATAGTCGGTAATGAGCAGGTCCTGCATGGTGACGATGTGGTAAAGACCCATAGGGATCTCCGCAGGATCCTGCAAAAACAGCCCCAGCACCATCAGTCCGATGGAAAAGGCAATGGTGGCCGGGAAAATCATTTGGTTTCGCTTTTGCAAAGAGGCTCCTCCCTCCAGGAATTATCTATGGCCGATTATCTATTTTTATTATACATGGGCCATGGAATTTGGCAACAGTCAATTGCGTCCTTTTCAGGAAAGTTCTCGTCCGGTTGCGCAATGAGAAATTTTACCGGCGAAAAAGCAGCATATTCCCGCCGCTTCGAGTCAAACTATGCTCGCGATACCCAGTGATTCGCACAGTTTGTTATGATGAAAAGGAGAAAAGATTATGTCTAGCAAGAACAGCAATAAGATCAACGTTCCCGAGGCCCGTTCCGCCATGGACAAGTTCAAGATGGAGGCTGCTGCCGAGGTCGGCGTCAACCTGAAGGAGGGCTACAACGGCCACCTGACCTCCCGTGAGGCCGGTTCCGTGGGCGGCCAGATGGTCAAGAAGATGATCGAGTCCTACGAGAAGTCCCTGTAAGCAAGCGCTGTAAGCACTCCCCTGCAAAAGCACCGCCCAGGCAAACGCCCGGGCGGTGCTTTTCTTGCTATGATTCCCTTGTCAGCTGGCCCATACGCAGCGCCGTGGATACGGAAACGCGCTTGCACGCGCCGCTGTCAAAGGAAATGGTGGCGATGTCCCCCGCACGTGCGAGGATGGTGCCGGGGCCGAACTGCCGGTGCCGCACCCGCGTGCCGTCTCCGTAGCCCCGGTCCGGCTGCGTCGGCCGTGTAGTATGGAGGGCCGGGATCGCGGCCGGTTTCGGCACCGGTGCCTTTTTCTCCGGAAACAGCTCCCGGGAAAAGGCGGAGCGCAGGCCCTCTTTTCGGAATGTGATGACCGCCAGGGACTCTCTGGCCCGGGTCATGCCCACATAGAAAAGCCGCCGCTCCTCCTCGTAGGCGTCCTTTTCCTCCTGGGAGGCAGCCTTGTCCGGCAGGGACTTGGGGAAGATCCCATCCGCCACGTCCATCAAAATCACCCGCTCATATTCCAGGCCCTTGCTGGAGTGGATGGTGGAGAGGATCAGCGGAGCCCCGTCGTCGCTGCCGCCCTGGCGTACCACCGTCTCCAGCTCCGCCAGACGCTCCAGCAGCGCCCGGGGATCAGCTGTCTGCTCTCCCAGCGCCTCCAGAAGCTCCGCTTTTCCCGCGTCCATGCCCCGCTCCTCCAGATAGGCGCCATAGCCCATGAAGTGGACGATGCGGTAGACGGCTTTGTCCGCCCGCTCTGTGCGCAGATTTTCAAAGTGAGTCTCCAGCGCCTTGCACTGCTTTCTGGTCCACGCCGACACGGAGGGGAGCTGCGCGATATAGCCCAGGATCGTCTCGCCCTCCCGGCCGCACCGCTCCACCGCCTCCTGAGCCGCCAGACGGCTGATGCCCGCGCCCAGCTTATAGTAAAAGCGCAGAAACAGTGCCCCGTCCCAGGGGTCCTCGGCAAAGCGGAACATATCGCAAAGATCCCGCACCACCCGGTTGGAAAAAAAGCTGCCCTCCACCTGCCGGCAACGGTACGGGATGCCGGCCCGGTCCAGAAGGTCGATCAGCGGCAGGGCGCTGTCGTTGTCCCGGTAGAGCACAGCGGTCTCCCGGTCGCACGTGCTGGCCAGGGTTTCCAGATAGCGGTACTGCTTTTGCCGGTTATAGACCTGGATCTCCCGCACCGGTTCCCCGGCAGGGCGGGTGGGCACCATGTGCTTTGGCTTGCGGTTCTCATTTTTCTGGATAAAGCGATCCGCCGCTCCCACGATCCGGGCGTTGGAGCGGTAGTTCCGCTCCAGATACAGGATCTGCGCCCCGGGATAAAGCCGGTCAAAGCCGGTGAGAGCCTGGGGAAAGGCCGCCCGGAAGCCGTAGATGCTCTGGTCCTCGTCGCCCACCATGAAGATGTTCTTGCTCCGGGAGGCCAAAAGATGCACGATCCGGTGCTGGATTTTGGAAGTATCCTGGGCCTCGTCCACACAGAAGTAGGCATATCGGTCCTGGATCTCCCGAAGGAGCTGGGGGTAGCGGCGCAAAATCTCCAGGGCATAGACCATCTGGTCGTCGTAGTCCATGCACCGGCGTTCCCGGAGCGATGCGCAGTAGGCCCGGTAAAAGGGCGGAAAGTCCACCCCCTCCACGTTTACCTCCGAGAGCTGCTCCTCCCCCAGCATCTGGTTTTTTACATAGGTAATTGCCGCGCCCAGGGCCTTGACCGTGCCCTCCGGGGCGAACTCCCCCGCCCGCTGGCGGTACAGTTCCCCCAGCAGCGCCGCCTGCTCCCCCGCCTCCAAAAGCCGGAAAGCCGTGCGGCCCAGGCGCCGCTCGTAAAGGTGGATGATGCGGCTGCACACGCCGTTGATGGTGCGGAATTCCAGCCCCTCCGCCGCCTCGGCGCCGAACAGTGCGGCAAAGCGCCGCCGCATATCTCCGGCCGCCGCCACCGTATAGGTCATGGTGAGGATGGTTCCCGCCGGAATGCCCCGGACAAAGCGCATATAGCCGATGCGGCTGACCAGCACCGTGGTCTTGCCGCTGCCCGGCACCGCCAAAAGCAGCACCGGCCCCTCCACCGCCTGCACGGCCGCCGCCTGCTGGGGGTCCAGCGTCAGGCCATATTTCCTTTGAAACTCTGCAAACTCCATATTCCGCTCCGTCCGCCGAAAGGCGCCGCCCGGACGATCGTCCCGGCAGCGCCCCCTCACTTCTCTTTTTCCCGCTGGGTACGGACCAGATCCGCCAGCGTATATTGGTCCACATACTGTTGTACCGCCGCGTAGAGCCCGGTCCAGAAGTCCAGTGTGGCGCAGGTATCGCACCGGGCGCAGCAGTTTTCGCCGCCCTCCAGACAGGCCACCGGTGCCAGGTCCCCCTCCGTCAGCCGCAGGATATCCCCCAGGGGATAGTCCTCCGGCGCTCGGGTGAGCCGGTAGCCGCCCTGGGCGCCCCGGCTGCTGTGGAGCAGCCCCGCCCGGCTCAGGATGCCTGCGATCTGCTCCAGGTACTTCACGGAGATGCCCTGCCGGGCGGCGGCGTCTTTCAGCGAGACCCACCCGTTCTGTCCGTGCACGGCGATATCCGTCATCAGCCGCAGGGCATAGCGCCCCTTTGTGGAAATCCGCATGCCGTCCCCTCCTTTTTTAATTCCTATTTTGCCATAGGAAAAGGGGGAATGCAAGGTTTTTGCGCGCAGGCGCCGCGCATAGGCGCCGCGCCTTTGCGGCAGACTATGGGCAAACGCTCAAAACGCTAGGAGGAATCCCATGTCTCGCATCCATCGTGTCATGGCGGCAGCCGCCGCACTGTGCGCCTGCGGAGCGCTGTTCACCTTTATCGTCTCCCTCCGCGGCGGCATGCTGCCCGCCGCCGCCGACGCAGCCATCCCCGCCAGCGCCGACAACTGGGGTCTGGCCTTCCCGGAGGAGGGCAAGACGCCGGTGGGCAACGCCACCGCCGAGGACCTGGCCCAATACGGCGCCTATTTCCTGGGGGACACCAGCAAAAAGGTCATCTACCTGACCTTTGACTGCGGCTATGAAAACGGCTATACCTCTTCTATCCTGGACACGCTGAAAAAGCACAACGCCCCCGCCGCCTTCTTTGTGGTGGGCAATATGGTGGAGACGGCACCGGAGCTGGTGTGCCGCATGGCCGAGGAGGGCCACATCGTAGGAAACCACACCTACCACCATCCGGACATGTCCGCCATTGCCGACCAGGAGTCCTTCCGCAAGGAGCTGGAGTCCCTGGAGGAGCTGTATGAAGCCACCACCGGCAAGACCATGTCCCGCTTCTACCGCCCGCCCCAGGGCAAATACAGCGAGGAAAATCTCCGCCAGGCCAACGCCCTGGGCTATACCACCGTGTTCTGGAGCCTTGCCTATGTGGACTGGTATGTGGACGACCAGCCCACGGCGGAGCAGGCATACAGCAAGCTGCTGCCCCGCATCCACGACGGCGCCATCGTGCTGCTCCACTCCACCTCCCGCACCAACGCGGAGATCCTGGACGACCTTCTGACCCGCTGGGAGGAGATGGGCTTTACGTTCGCCTCCCTGGATGAGCTGCCCCAGTTGGAAACCGCCTGAGCAAAAAAGCCGCCCGGCCCACCGGCCGGACGGCTTTTTTATAAGTCGCTGCCCTGCTCCACATCGTGGAGGGCAAAGGCATGGTGCACCGCGTTCAAGACCCGCTTTTTGTCCCCGCTCCAAAGAGGGGCCAGCAGGTCCCGCTTGGCGCCGTCCCCGGTGAGCCGGTGGATCACCACATGCCGCGGCGTGCTGCGCACGCAGCCCTCCAGGGCGTCGATATATTCCTCCAGGGTCAGGATCGGTACCTCCCCCGCCGCCCAGCGCTGCGCAAGGTCCGTGCCACGCAGCACATGGAGCAGGTGGAATTTCACCCCGTCAGCCCCGGAGGCCCCGATGTAGCGGGCGGTCTCGGCCATCATCTCCCGGCTCTCTCCGGGAAGGCCCAGGATCTGGTGGACCACCACCGTAATGCCCGCTTCTTTCAGCTGCGCCACCGCCCGGTCATATACCGGCAGATCGTAGCCCCGGCGGATGTAGGCGGCGGAGGCGGGGTGGATGGTCTGGAGCCCCAGCTCTACCCAGACCGGCTTTTGCCGCCCCAGCTCCTCCAGCAGTGCCAGGACCTCCGGCCCCAGGCAGTCCGGCCGGGTGGCAATGGACAGCGCCGCCACCTCCTCCGGTGCCATGGCCTCGGTATAGAGGGCCCGCAGGCGATCCACCGGGCCGTAGGTATTGGTGAAGGACTGGAAGTAGGCGATGTATTTGGCATCCGGCCCGGCCTTGCTGGCTACCCGGGCCTTGGCCGCTTCGATCTGCTGGCGCACCGGCCCGGTCTCGGCAAAGGCCCCGGCGCCGTCGCAGAAGATGCAGCCCCGGCTGCCCAGGGTCCCGTCCCGGTTGGGGCAGGTGCAGCCGGAGGACAGGGCCAGCTTGTAGACCTTCGTCCCGTACCGGCGGCGCAGCGCCGCATTCAGGCTGTTCCAGTACAAGCCTTATTCTCCCGGAGCAAAGGTACGCAGCGTATGGCCCTCAAAATCCCGCCAGGCAAAGCGCCCGTCCGCCAGCGTCATGTAGCCCGGGGCGCTTTCCTCCTTGGGCATGGACACGGAGCCCGGGTTCAGATACCAGATCCCCTGGATCTCGCGGCAGGCGGGCACATGGGTGTGGCCGCACACCAGCACGTCCCCCGCTTTCAGGGGCGGCAGGCAGTCCGGGCCGTACTTGTGGCCGTGGGTGGCAAAAACCAGCCGCTCTCCCAGATCCAGCAGGGCGTACTCCGCCAGCACCGGGAATTCCAGCACCATCTGGTCCACCTCTGCGTCGCAGTTGCCCCGCACGCACAAAATTTTCTCCCGGCAGCCGTTGAGCATGGCTGTCACCTGCTTGGGGTCATAGTCCCGGGGCAGGTCGTTGCGGGGACCGTGGTAGAGAATGTCCCCCAGCAGCACCAGCCGGTCCGCTCCCTCCGCCGCGAAGGCCTCCAGCAGCTTCTTGCAGTAATACGCCGAGCCGTGCACGTCCGACGCGATCATCCATTTCATACGCGTTCCTCCCGCTTTCCAAAGTCTGGCCGTCCGCCCTCCGGCAGCGGCGTGTTTTTTTCATTATACGGCCCTGCGCACGGCTGCGCAAGGAAAAAGGAGCTTCATTCGGTTTCATATTGCTCTTTTTTTGGTAAATTCTTTTATTTTTTGTATCTTTTGCAACTTACAATTTGCTTCACGCTCTGGTATACTTTAAAAGCAATTTTGGGAGCGCAATCCCCACTACATACAGAAATGGAGTATTCTATGAAGCCTTTGATCCGGCAGGGCCTTTCCGCCCTGCTCTCTTTTGCGCTGGCAAGCCAGCTTTTTCCGGCGGCGCTGGCCAGCTCGCCTGACGTTCCCATCACGGAGGACATGTTCCCCGATGCCATCTTCCGCCAGTGGCTGACCGATCCTGCCAATCTGGGCGGCGCCGGTGCCGACGGCGTGTTCACTCAGGAGGAGCTGGAGGACATCCGGCAGATTGACGTCTCCTCCATGGGCATCTCCTCTCTGGAGGGCATCGAAGTATTCTCCGCCCTGGAGTCTCTCGACTGCAAGGACAATGCCCTGAAGGCGCTGGACGTACAGCAAAACCGTGCCCTGCGCTATCTGCAATGCGACTACAACCGCATCGCCAGCCTGGACGTATCCGGCCTGGACCAGCTGCGTGCCCTCTACTGCGAAAACAACCACATGACCTCCCTCGATCTGACTGACTGCACAGCGCTGGAGATCATCTATTGCCGCAGCAACGACCTTAAAGAGGTTGATTTTTCCACCAACACCAATCTGAAGTTTATTGAATCTTTTGACAACCAGCTGACAGAGGTAGATCTTTCCATGCTCTCCAAGCTGGAGTTCGTTCATCTGGACCACAACCGTCTGACCCACCTGGATCTGAGCCACAATTCCAGTCTCACCGGCGACGGTTCCGGCTTTGTGGCCCGGAACAATTATCTGGAAACGCTGGTTTTGCCTGACCGGCCCGGCCAGATGGTGGATTGGGACGTCTATCTGGAGCAGGACCCTCAGCCAGGCCACGAGCGCGTGGAGTGGTACTACGATTCTCAGTATACCCAGCCTGTACAGGAGCTCACCCCCGCCGACGGCCAGACCCTGTACGCCAAGTGGCTGCCCAACGATTACACCATTTCCTTTGACGCCGGCGGCGGCTTCGGCTCCATGCCCTCCCTGGCCGCCGTGTGGGACACGCCCGTCACCCTGCCTGACCTGGCATTCCGCCGCACCGGCTACACCTTCAAGTTCTGGGAGAGCAGCAGCAACGGCGCCCACTACGAAAACGGCGCCCAGGTGGAAAACATTTCCGGCCGAAAGCACCAGGGTGAAAAGGTGACGCTGTTCGCCCGGTGGAACCCCATCACCTACACCGTCTCCTTCGACGCCGGCAGCGGCTCCGGCTCCATGGCCCCCAAAACCTACACCTACGACCAGGAAAAAGCGCTGCCCCCGTGCACTCTGACGGCGCCCGCCGGACTGGAGTTCGTGGGCTGGGCCCGCAAAAGCAGCGGAGCGGTGGTGTACCGGGACGAGGCAGCCATCTGGAATCTGGCCTCCAGTCAGGATGAAAACGTGACGCTGTACGCCGTATGGGGCACGCCCCTGCTCAACCAGTACATGGACCGGCTGGACGCCATCTACGGTCAGTATGACGCCGCCGGCTACACCACGCAGGACTGGAAGTCCATGGAGCGCATTTATACGGAAGCCGCGCAGGCCCTCGCCGGTGCCGGAAGCGGGGACGCCATGGAGCGCATCCTCACCGATGCCAAGTCGAAGCTGGCTGGCGTTGCAGACGCGGCCCAACGGTCTGAGGCTGTTTTGACCCTGTGGCGTCAGGCAAATCAGGATATTTTGGCGCTGGTGGACTCCAACGCCGTGCTGGAATCCAACGCCCAGACGCTGCTGTCCGCCGCCCAGGAAGCTGACGCATCCCTCGACGAAAGTCTTGTGGCAAGCGGTACGGACCTGACTCTTCCGGCAGACCAGACACTGGTGGCGGAGCTGGCCCGCAGCGAAGCCCAGTCCCAGCTCAGCGGCCTGAACCGCCTGGCGGACGCGGCCGCGTGGGCCGGGAAGCTGGACGGTCTTTCCCTGCGCCTCATAGCGGAAGTCACGTCCCAGACGGTTTCCACCTACGAAAGCGCCGTGGCAGAATGCGGTCCCTACGCCGCACAGCTCCACCGGGATCTGACCGGCGGCCTGGAGGCCCGTGCCGCCCTGGCCCGCTGCAAGCAGCAGTCCACCCAGTCGCTTCTTTCTGCCTACCAGGGCTACGACCTGACCAAATACTCCCAGCAGGGACAGGCGCAGCTGGAGAGCATCTGGCGCCAGGCCACCGCAGCCATGGAGTCCGCCGATTCGGAAAGCGGTGTTGCCGCACTTTTGGAAACGGCACTGAACGATCTGCGCGCCGTGCCTGTCCAGACGCCTGACCCCCAGCCCGGCGGCGGTGGTGCTGCCGGAGGTGGTGGTGGCGGCGGTGGCGGCGGTGCCACCGAGGAGCCTGTTGTCCCCCCCGACGAGACGCCCCAGGAGCCCGCTTGGGAAAACCCCTACACGGATGTAGCCCTGGACGCCTGGTACTACGCCTCTGTGGAGTACGTCAGCTCCAACGGCATCATGAACGGTTATAGCGACGGCACCTTCGGCCCCGACCGGCGTCTGTCCCGGGCACAGCTTGCGCAGCTGCTCTACAACCTGGAGGGCCGCCCTGAAGCAGCCGCAGCCCGCTATACCGACACCGAAGACGGCGCCTGGTATGAAAGTGCCGTCAGCTGGGCCACTGAAGCCGGCATTCTCACCGGTTATGCCGACGGCTCCATTCGCCCCAACGCTTCCATTACCCGCCAGCAGCTGGCCGCCATGCTCTACCGTTACGCTCGGTACACCAACCGGGACGTGAGCCTCCGGGCAGACCTGACCGGCTATACGGACGCCGCCCAGATCTCGCCCTACGCGCTGGAGGCCATGCAGTGGGCCAACGCCGCCGGGATCATCCAGGGCAGCGGCGAGGCTCTGCTGCCCGGCAGCACGGCTACCCGCGCACAGACCGCGGCCATGCTGACCCGGTTCTGCACCGGTGAGGCATAAGCTGACCATCAACACAAAGAAGCACCCCGGATGAAAATCCGGGGTGCTTCTTTTTATTGTTTGGTTACATGGCGGCGTTGATGGCGGCGATGGCGCCGTCAGCCACGGCGGTGGCCACCTGCCGGACCTGCTTGACCCGGATGTCGCCGGCGGCATAGACACCGGGGATCTCCGTTTCCATTTTGTCGTTGGTAGGGATATACCCATCCTGCAGAGTCAGCTCCGTGTAGAGCTGCGTGTTGGGGATCACACCCGCGTAGACGAAGATGCCGCAGCCGGGGTCTTCCACCGTCTCGATGCTTCCATCGCGTTCACTGGCGATCTCCAGCCGCTCCACCTGGTCGGTGCCGTACACGGCGTGGAGCCGGCTCCCAAGACGCAGGGTGATGTTGGGGGCGGAAGCAACCTTCTGCCGGAACTCCGCGATGCAGCCCAGCTGGTCTTCAAAGTGGATGATAGTCAGGTGCTTGGCAAAGCCCGCCAGGTACAGCGCCTCCTTCACCGCGCCGTCGGCGCCGCCCACCACGTAGACGTTCTTGCCCGTATAGGCAGCAGCGTCCCGGGCGGCGTTCATGCCCATTCCCTTGCCTGCCAGCTCCGCCTCGCCGGGGATGCCCAGCTTCCGGGGCGTGCCGCCGTTAGCCAGAATGATGCGCTTGGCCTCATAGGTTCCCTTGTCCGTGCGGACGGTCTTGACCTCGCCGCGAAGCGTTACACCGGTCACGTCGGCATAGACGATCTCCACGCCGGCGCTCAGGGCCTGCTCCTTCATGCGCTTTGCAAACGTCTCGCCGGTCTCCTGGGTCTGGAGGGCCGTGTAGTGGGTCACCGTGGACACCTTGCCGATGATGCCGCCCACCTGGCTCTTTTCCAGCACCAGGGCCCGCTTGCCCCGGCTGACCGCATAGATTCCCGCGCTGATTCCGGCAGGGCCTGCTCCGATGATAATGATGTCATACATGATCGATCCGCTTCCTTTCTGTATTCCCCGGCGTTCGGCCTGCTGGCCGCCGCCTTTTCCCTTGCTTCGACTTGATTATAGCGCAGGTTTGCGATAAAATAAAATCAAGAATTGTTATTCGACCATAAATCAAAATAATAGGTGATGCATATGCTGGACCCACGCTGGGAGACGTTTCTTGTTCTGTGCGAAACCATGAACTACACCCGTGCCGCCGAGCGGCTGTGCCTGACGCAGCCGGCAGTAACGCACCACATCCACTATCTGGAGGATCATTACGGCTGCCGCCTGTTCTCCTATGAGGGGAAGGTCCTGCGTCTGACAGAAGCCGGCATGCGCCTGCGGGAACTGACCCGCTCCATGGCTTACAACAGCCGGAAAATCGAGGAGGTCATGTCCGCCTCCGCCCCTCTCTGCCTGCGGGTGGGCGCCTCCAAGACCATCGGCGACTATCTGATCGCCCCCCGAATCGAAGGGTTCCTGCGCGCCCAGCCGGCCGCTTCCTTCTCTTTGATCGTGGACAATACCCAGGTGCTGCTGCAGGCCCTGGAGGCCGGAGAGCTGGACTTTGTTCTGGTGGAGGGCTTTTTCGACCGGGAACGCTACGAGACCCGGCTCTACCGCCGGGAGGCGTTCTTCGGCGTCTGCCCGCCGGGCCACCGCCTGGCCGGACGTGCCGTGCCCCTGGATGAGCTGACCGGAGAACGGCTCATCATCCGGGAAGCCGGCTCCGGAACACGGGCCATCTTTGAAGCGGCGCTGCAGCGGCGCAACTACACCCTCCAAAGCTTTGAAAGTCTGGTGACCATCAGCGACTTTTCCACTATCAAGTCTCTGGTGGCCGACGGACTCGGCATCTCGTTCCTCTATGCCCCGGTGGTGGAGCGGGAGCTGCACCAAGGAACTTTGGCCCGATTTGACCTGGCGGAGCTCCCCATGGAGGGGGCGTTCTGGTTCGTCTGCCTGAAAGATAATCTCTTCGCCAAGTCCTGGGCGGACTGGATGCGCTGAGTACACCGCCTGCAAAACAGGGAGCCGGATGCATCCATTTGGAATGCATCCGGCTCCCTTGCCGTACACATGGACTTTCACGCCAGGACAGTCCCTTCCGGGAATGCAGCCCGGAATACCCGGCGGACCAGCGGTCCCGCCACCAGGAACTGGACCGGCAGGGCCATGATGAAATTGCGGGGAATATTCCGAAGCCAGGCAGCCGGAATCCCGCTCCAGTCGCCTGTGTGGAAAGCCCCTTCGCACGCGCCGTAAAGTGACATGATGATGACCATGCACACCACCATGCCGCCGGAAATACACAGGATCTTTTTCAGCGGCGGATCCTGAGGCCTGATGAGATAGCGGAACGCCACTCCCTTGGCAATGCGGGAAGCTGCAAACCAGTCGCAGCACATACCAAATACGTAGGCAATGGGAAATCCGACCCATCCGGCTATGATAACCTCCAGATTCAGCGTGCCGTATTGCAGCGCTACGTTATAAATGCTCATCCAAAGCACCATCACAAAGCACATCATCACCGTGTAGATCAGGCTCTCTCGTTTGTTTTGCGGCATATTTCCATTCCTTTCCCGTCTGCGGCTCCTGTCCGCAGAGACAGTGGTAATCATACCATGGGAAAGCCGCCCTTCGTAATTGTGACATCCCCTGAATTGTCTTCCATATTTTTCCTCATTTTTTGTGTACTCAGATCATTCTCCAGCCATGCAGTGACCTCACCGGTACGTCTATAACAGTCCACTCGGCCTGCAGCATGTGAAAGCATAAGTGCAAATCCACTTATAAATATATGTATTTTAGTACACTGTATAAATTACTTCTGTTAGGCATAGTCTCAGCCGCACACCATACTTTTTCGCTCTGTTCCTCATATATGTTGATTTTATAGCATTTTAGAGCTATACTACAAATAAGTATTCTTATTAGTTTTCAACTAGCTCTGTCTTTATGCAACGAGCACATAAAACAGGCTTCGGGAATAACTTTGAATACCTTACAATGAAACGAGTAAGCTATGAAACTAATCAATTCTTTCAGATGCTCGTTATGAATTGAGAAAATAGTTGTGTGTGACTTTTAGTAGTTCCCCTATGTTTCATCGCTTTACACGACAAATTCGAGCCAAAAGGTGTGTATCATTGGCTTTGTTTTGATGCGTGTAAAGCAACAGTATTCGTTATTTGCTGCCACGCTCATTACAAAGAGCGTGGCTTTTTTGGCTCAGAAAGGAGGATCTGAAAAAAGTGTCTGGAAAAACCCATAGTCAAGAACAGCTGAATATCTGGGCTAATCAAAACAATCCAAATAACAAAGCATACAGAGCTAAATCAATCAATCGCAGCAATCAACTCAATCCAAATGGCACACATCAACAAAAACATAACACAAAAAGACGTTATCAAAAGATAGAATATGTAGAATGGGCACCAGACTATCCTGAGTGGGATGATTGAAAACAGGTAAAAATTCATCTCTTGCCAATGTGCTCTTGAGCGCTCGTCGCCCAGATCAAAGATATGCAGCAGAAATTGAAAAAAGCGAATAGATAATAAGTAAAAATCCCGAATGCTTTCGCATTCGGGATTTTTGGTGGAACATCAAAACACTATGGATGCCGGTCTGGACACGACGTATCCGCTTCATGGACATCCTCCAGGGCTGCACGGACTGCAGCAATCACAAAGGCAGAAAAAGTACAATTTTTGCTCTGAATTGCTTTTTCCACTTCTTCCACTACGTCGCTTGGAAAACGGATGGTTTTGTTAATCGTAGGCGGCGTGGATGGTATCTGAAATCTGCCCATAGATTTTTCCTCGCAATACATTCGTATTGCAATTAGTCTATATCACCCTTTCTTAAAAGCATGCATTGCATTTGCAATGCATACTTGGTATCATGGCAAAGAGGTGATATTGATGGCAGAATTCTGTCTGGACTGCTGGAATAAGCTCTCAGGCTTTGAATACAGTCCCCGGTGCTTTTATTTCTCCAAAGAGCCTGACCTTTGTGAGGAGTGCGGAGCATGGAAGCCGGTAATCATTCGCTTCAAGAGGCGATATCTTGTGGCGGAATGGTTTCACGAAAGATTCAACAGCTTTTCAGGGAAAGGCACATGAGAAGACCTCTCCCTGACCTTGAAAAAACGCTTGCCCGGCAGTTGCGCCACAGGCGTGGCGCAGTGGGATTGCCAATTCGAGTCTTCACCATGGTAGCCCGAAAACAGCCCCGTAAAGAAGTAAAAAATCCCGAATGCATTCGCATTCGGGATTTTTGGTGGAGGTGGGGGGAGTTGAACCAGGGTCCGAAAACGCTATACCCGTTGAAATTCCTATATCATCGCCGCTAAAAGTGAAATCATGTGTGAAATTACACTCTCGCCGCCATCTTAATGAGCAGCGCCCGGACGCTCCGCTCCGTATACTCCAGAGCCTTCCAGCGGTCGGGGCTGTCGATGATTCCAGCGGCGGCCAAGACGTCCACCGCCTGCTCCAGTTCGGCGTCCACAGCGGGCTCCTGGGGCGTCTCGCTCGCCCAGGCGACGCCCAGGTAATCCGTGATGCCCCGGGCCTCTGCCTCGGCTACTGCGGCCCTCCAGGCGCTGTCCTTCAGGTTCGCCACATCCTTTTGGTTCGTGTGGAAGGCGTGCTCGATGAGCACCGCCGGGGCCACCGTGTGCTTGAGGACGTACAGCGACGGGTCATACACAATAGGCGCAGAGCGCACCGCCGTCCCCGTCTCCCGGACACGGGCCAGGATCGCCTGGGCCGCCTGCTCCCGGGCGCCGCCGGCACCGTAGAGATACGCGCTCCAGCCCCGTGCGCTGGACCATCCGTTGCCGCCCGCCGCGTTGGAGTGGAGTGAGACGAACAGGTCCAGGCCCTTGATATCGTTCGCGATGGCGCACCGTTCCGCAAGGGTCACCGCCGCCCCGTCCGGCCGGGTCTCCACCACCGTCACGCCGCAGCGGCGCAGGTGGGCGCCGATCCGCCCCGCCATGTCCAGGGAAAACTCGTGCTCGTAGTAGCTACCATCCGGGCTCTTATTGGCCAGGTTGGCCGCATCATGGCCCGCGTCCAGCACCACGGTCTTGCCGGTGCCGTCGGTGTCCGAATCGGACACCGACGCTTTGTGCACCACGATGTAAAACGGCATCACCCGGTCCGGATCACAGGCAAAGCCGGCACCATCCTGATGCCGGTAGCAGACGCTGCCTCCGCCGTCCAGCATGACGGCCGCGTCCCATCCGGAAGCGGTCAGCACGTCCCGCAGCTCCTCGGGCGTGTAGGGCGTCTGGGTGGCAATATAAGCAAAGCGCCCCTCCTTGGCCCCGATGGCCTGCCGGGGCCGGCTGCCGCCCATGTCCGCGCCGTAGTTGAGATCGTCCACCGGCACGCCGTCCACGATCAGGTGGACGCACTCGATGTGGTTGCTCTTGTCGCTGGGCAGCTTGGCCATGCCATAGTCCTGGGCGTCGCTGCTCCAGGCCATGCCGTAGGTGGTATAGGCCGGTGCGCAATAGGTGACGCCGTCCGAGCGCAGATGGCAGCAGGCCTGATAGGAGGACAGATAGATCGGCCCGCCCAGGGCAAATGTTCCGCCGGTCTCCGCGAGGATCTTGTCCATATCCCGCTGCGGGTATTTCTTGGTGTTGTGGTAAATCTGGATGCGCCGGATCTTGTCCAGCGCGATGGTTTCCGCAAATTGCATATGATACCTCCCAATGAAAGGGCGGCAGGCAGGATCACCCCCGCCTGCCGCCTGAAATCATGCCTTCGTTGCCGGCTCGCTCTCACCGGACACCAGCGTGCCGGAGAGCAGTTCCGGCTCTCCCGCCGCTTTCCGCTCCGCCTGGGTGCCGAAGTAAAAGGCGATGACCACGGTGAACACGGTCAGAAACTGGTCCGTGGTCACCTGGCCCCGCACGGCAAGGTACGCAAACACCACCGTCAAGATCACCGTCACGATGGACTTGACCGCCAGCAGGTTTGCCAGGCGCTTTTTGAGCACATCCATATCAGCCCTCCTGCTGAATCTTGACCTTGGACTTGCAGTAGCCAAGATCGTCATAGGTGTACTCATAGCCGTCGCGGCGCACAGTCTTGCCGGCCAGATCCTGCCGGCGGCCCATGTCGGTGGTGGGAACAGCTTTTTCGGGCTGGGGCTGCTCGATAAAGCCCTCCGCCATCTCCGCCTCGGTCCAGCCAGTGTTCTTCTTGTTCTCTTCCATTTTTATGTACTCCTTTCAATTTCCGGTCATGCCGGTTGATCACTTGTGATATTCCTCCAGGTCCGCGATCCGGTGATTGACGACCTTGATCTGTTCTTCCAGTACGGGGACCCGCTGGGCAAAATTGTTGTGCTCCCGCACCTCCCGAGTCAGCTCCGCGATCTTTTCGTCGGCCACGGCCTGGTGCTTGTTGTTGGAAACGATGACGCCCAGCAGCGTCAGTCCCCCGGAGATCAGCGCCACGATAATGCTCTCTGTCACATCCTCACCACCCCACATGATAGTGCGGCCGCATGATATTGGGAAAGCTCATGCCTCCTGCGCGCCTTTCGTATAATCACCGCCAAGATCCGCAGAGGAGACGGGGTTCACTCCCCCGGTATATTCCTCCCCGACGATTTCCTTATAGTCAGCGGCAGTCAGCTTGCCCTTCATAACCAGACGGGCAACCATCTCGTCTGTCCAGCAACGCGGGTAGTTCTTCATAGCGAGCTCTTTCGTTGTCATATTGGCCCCTCCTTATTCCGCAAGTGCGTTCTGATATTCCATAGCGGCGGCAATGCGCTCCTCCGCTGTGGGTTCCGTGTTGGGCTTGTTCAGCTCATCCTCAAAGGCTTCAATGACGGCCAGCTTGTCCTCGTCGGTCTCGCAAGCGGAGAAATCTGCACCCTGTGCTTCGTACATCTGCACCATCTGGCCCAGAGTGCCGAAAAATGCGCCGTTGATTTCACCTGCACCGCAAACCACTGTCACGCGCTCCACTCCGGCGACGGGATAGCGGTTGACCCACTGTTCAGCAGAAAGCACTTCTCCGATGGGGGTAAGGATGGGGTCTTTCTTGTTCCAGATTGCATAGCGTTTCATGAATTTCCTCCTTTTATTTATGCGATAGCGTATACGTCTACTTCATCTCTTCCACCGTCGGTGCCGGTACTTGTTCCGCTGCCGCCTACAAACAGCGCATAATCTCCAACAGTTGCTACGCCGGGTCTAGCCCTCCCGGAAGATAACCCAGATGTAACGGATGAAGTCAAAGACTCATCATAAACGTCAACCGTATTCGGGGGATTGGGATTAGCTATTGAACCACCGCCAAATAGAGCATATCCGCCTATCGTTACAGCTCCCATATCATACCGGGCAACACTTAATGCAGATAGTGTGATCCTTGTTAAAGAGGCATTATATGCGTCTACCGTCCCAGTACACCCACTCGGTGTGAAACCTCCGCCAAAGAGAGCATGTCCGCCTATCGTTGTAGCGCCAGCCCCTTCTTTAGCGATGCTCAATTCAGTTGGCGTAGTCCGTGTAAGCGACGCATCATAGGCGTCTACACAAGCCTTCCGTCCAGAAGATGCATCTCCACCAGCAAATAGAGCGTGCGATCCCACAGTCGTTGCGCCAATGGAGTCCCGCGCATAATAAAGCGGCGTTGTTGTAGTTCTCGTCAATGACGCATCATAGGCATCTACAACAGATGACCTCCTACTGCTGGTCGCGTCTCCTCCGGCAAACAGAGCATAATTTCCAACGGTTGTCGCACTTAATCCATAACGTTTTTCACTCAAATCAGCAGCAGTTGATTTGGTAAGAGATCGATTGTATGCGTCTACGGATGCAAATACCGTTCCGGTGCTTCTGCGACCACCGCCGAATAAAGCATAAGCTCCAACTACTGTGCCGGCCAAGTGACAGATATAGTTGGTCAAAGCGTCTGGATTCGTATGTGTTAAGGATTTACTATACGCATCCACAACTGAATAACGACTGCCCGCGCTATAACTTTCTCCACCTGCAAACAGTGCATAATCTTCAAAAGAAGCTGCCCCAATATATTGTCGTTCAGCGGCCAGCGGCTCAAGCGTTCCATAATACACCAACTCGCCGCCAGTCCAAAACGGCCTCGCGATCCCACCAACGCCGATATAGCCCTTCTTGACCTTCCGGGCGACGCCGTTCACGCCCACATACATCTTTTTGACCTTCCGAGCAACGTTATTTACGCCGATATAGACCTTTTTCGCCATGTCAGCTCTCCTCACTCGTACACGAGATACAAGCATCCCGTAGCCAGGCTGGAGCTGCCAGCCGTCATGTCGCTTGTGCCAGCGTAAATATTGCGGAGCTGGGCCGCCGTTACATCCGCCGCTGAGGCAGCGTTTGCCAGTACCTTTCCCGCCAGTGTTCCGGCAGTGACCTGCTCAGCGTTATGGGTGTGGGCGCTGGGCGGAAATGCGGACGGCTTGCCGGTCACATCTCCCCAAGAAGGCACCCATGTATCCGGCCGTGCTCCCGTCTGCTTCGCCGTGACGCCGTGGGGGTTGTCCTTGTCCGAGGTATGGGCATCCAGCTTTTCCAGCTCCGCCTTTTTGGCCACGGACTCGTCGATCTTATCCCAGTTGTCGTTGAGCATGGTCTGGATGTTGAACGTATCCGCCCCGTCCGCCACCGGGTCCTTTTTCAGCAGCTTCAGATGCTCTGTGTAGCTTGCCATCAAATCTTCCCTCCCGCAAATTGATTGAGCGGCGTCTGGTCCATCTCTCCGATGGTTTTGACCTGGTGGATATCCCGGATCAGGAGATACCGCAGCACATAGTCAATGGGCAGGTGCGCCGGGATGGTGCTGGACAGCGCCGAGCGCAGTCCGTCCATATCCGCCGGCACGCCGAAGCTGCCCACAAAGGTCACCAGAATCCTGCCGCCCGCGAAGGAAACGGCCACCTCTCCGTTGCGCCAGGAATCCGCCACCGCCTGGATCGTCTCGATGCTCACCTTGCCGCTGGAGCGGTACCGGGCAGCGAGCACGCTGCGCCGGCTCTCCAGGGTAGCGCCGGCGGGCGGGACAATCCCGGCCTGGCGCTCCTCGATCTCCAGGGCCCAGGTGATGGTCTCCAGGGACAGCTGCGCCCGGATCTCCCTGGATGCCGCATCCTGCCCCTCCAGCACGCCCAAAATGGCATCCGCCAGCGCCAGCACCCAGGGGTCCTGCCGGTACTGCTGCGGCAGATTACGCACCAGCTCCATACCGGATGCTCACCTCCCCCAGCGTGGCCACCTGCCGCTGCGCCACCGGCACATTGGCGGTGCCTCCGTTTACCGTCAGGTCCGCAAAGTCCTGGACCCCGTCTGCCCCCAGGATGGCCGCCGCGATCTGGGCATAGCTCACATAGTCCTGGGAGAAGGCGATGCCCTTGAGATAGGCCGCCACCGCGGCGCGGATGGCCTCGGTCACGGTCTCCTGCTCCGTACCCGGCAGCGCCTGCACCGTAAGGGACAGCGTCAGCTCCACAGCCTCCGCCGCGCTGACATAGCAATACGCGCCAATGGGCGCCTCGCCCGCTCCCAGTCCCTGGCTGCCCGGGTCGATGTGGTCCTGGACCCGCCCCACAAGCTCCTCGTCCGCCGGCTGCCCGTCCACGTCGATGAGGACCACGTCCACGGTGTTGTCCCCATGGCCCAGCGGGTAGATCTGCACGCCGCCCACGCCGGTGACCTCCAGGGCCCAGGCCCGATAATGATACTGATTGCCGCTGGTGGGCGGCGTCTGGAGCCGGAGGATATAGCGGTCATAATAGGCCGCATCGCTCTCGGCGTCGTAGCCGCCGGTAAGCGTGTCAGAATTGGACACCGACACGATGCCCGCGATCTGCACCGGCATCATGGTGACGCTGCCGGCGGGCAGGTTGCCCACCTCTCCCGGCTGGGTGCAGCGGATGGGCACCTCCCCGCTGCCGGTGATGTCCACGGTGGCCGTGGCGGCAAACTGGATGCCGCCGGCAGACTCAAAGAGATCTCCCGCCTGTACGGTGCCGTTTCCCGTCACCTGCAGCACGCCCGAGGCGTAGGTGGGCAGATTGCGGACAAGGCCGGACCGGCTCTTGATGTAGCTGTCCAGCTCCTCCCCGGTGAGATTTGCCGGGTCCAGCCGGGCTGCTGTCACCAGGAGATCTTCCGCAAAGCCCTCCATGGGGATGGAGGCCGCTGCCAGCAGGTCATAGGTGGGAAAGCCCACCGTTTTTTGATACTGCTCCGGCATGGCCGCGAGCATTTGATCGAGAATCTCAGACATCCATCTGCACCTCCAGCGTCTCGTCGGTATATAGCTCCACTGTAAATTCCACATGGCACACACGCCCGCGCCGCTCCACGGAGAAATCCCGCAGCGTCCGCACCGCCGGGCAGAAGGACGCCGTCTCCCGGACGTTGCGCTCGATCTCCGCCGTAATGAGGCCGGAGGGCAGCTTGCTGCCCAGCATCTCCCGGTCCACGCCCAGCTTGGTCTCGCCCGCCGTGCGGTAGATGGGCACGCGGTCGATCCGCTGGCGCAGCATCAGGTCAAACCACTGCCGCACCGCCTCCCGCCCCGTCCGCTCTACCAGAGCGCCGTCCACGAGCAAAAAACGGTGGGCTTCGCTGTCAAAGGCCGGCACCCGGCCGATGGTGTCCCCGGTCTGGGGCGGAAGCTCCGCCGGGATCAGCGGAAACATGTCTGCCATGCGCTCACCTCTCCTTGATCTGCTCGCCCGGCTCCGCCAGACGGCCCAAAATCACCACTGTTTTCCCCATCCAGCCGCACAGGACCCGGTCTCCCACCGTCCAGGTCTCCAGGTAAAGATGGCCGTCCGATGCGCTGCGGTAAAAGCCCTGGGCGCAGAAGAGCACCTGCAGCGGCGCCGGCGGCGCCATGACCTCCCCGCCGTACAAGGAGACGGTGAGGGGCGCCGCTGAGACCACGGTCCCCTCCGTCAGCTCCGGCTGCTTGCCCTGGGGGAGCCTGCGCAGCTCCCTGGCCAACTGATGATCCAGTCCGCTCATAGTGCCTCCTAAACTGTGATCGTGTCGCTGCTGCCGGCGGCCCGGCTGTCCGGCCATGCCTCCACCGTCAGGCTCATCAGATGGGGATGGCCGTATCGATGGGTGACGCCGGTCACCCGCTGCACGCCGGTGACGCCGTAGCTGTTGGAACGGAATTGCAGCAATATGCCGCTTTCCACCTCGTCCGCGCCCCAGATCTCATCCACCGTCCGCTCCCGCTTGAGCCGGTCCTGCTGAGAGAGCAGCGTCCCCAGCCGCCGGCGGGCCTGGGCGGTATTTTCATCGCCGGACAGGGTCTCCACCGCCTGCAGAAGGCCGTACTTTGCGATGCTGGCGGCGTTATAGGCCCGGCCCAGCATCTTGCCCGTGTCTCCCCCCTCCGCCAGCGCCACGGAGTTAACAAGATCCGCCATGGAGTCCGATCCGGTGACGTCGCCCTTGGCCAGGGTGATGTCAAAGGCCCCCAGGTTGTCCGCCGGCTTGTGGTAGGCGATGATGGGCGCCGTGGGCAGCGGCCCCACCTGCAGCGCACCGTTCCGGACTCTCCGGCGGTAGGTCAGGCCGGTCTCCGCCGAGCAAATGTCCAGGATATCCTCCAGGATCTGCTCCGGCGTGGTGCCCACCCAAACCTCGGAGATGCGGGTGGGCGGCAGGTCAATGGTCCCCGCCGCGATACCGGCCTTGGCACAAAGGCGCCGCACGGCGTCCGGCGCTGCAGCGTTGGACGCCTGGAAAATCACCTGGGACTTGGTCAGATACCAGCCCGGATCATTGGCCGTCACCGTACCGTCCAGGCCCACGTTGAGGATCACGCCGGAAAACACCTCCGCGCCGTGGTTGACGATCCGCAGCTTGTCTCCGGGCTCGATGTTGTACCAGTGCATGTACTTGTCCCGGTTGTTGTTCCGCACCGCCGTGAAGCTCACCTCCACGCTCAGGGCGGAAAGCTCGTCCCGGGCCTCCGGGGCGTCCACGGCCTCGGTGATATCCGTGACCGCACCGCCCTTGTACAGGAGAAAGCGGTGGTCGTCCACATACTGCGTCCCCATCACTTCACCCCCGAGATAAAGCGGTACTCCCGCAGCGTCAGAGAATAGGCGATGTCGCCGTTTCGCTTGACGGACCAGGAGAAGCTGTCCACGCTGCAGGGGCTGTTGAGCCGGCACACCCCCCGGCCGTCCAGAATGATGATGCGAAAGGGCAGCATCCTGGGCCGGTTCCGCTCAAAAAAGCGCACATACTCCCACCCGTCCTCCAGGGCATCGGCAGGCATGAAGCTCTGCCGTCTGCCCACGGGGAAAAAGCTGGAGATGGTCATTTCCCAAAGCCCCATGGTGCCCAGGGTATTGTAATCCCGGGAAAGGCCCTCATAGGTCCCGTTGTTCTGGGGGATCTGAGGGCCCAGATCCGGCGGCACCGCCGGCAGGACGATCACGTCCTCGTTGTTGTTGATGGAGATGATGACCTGATACATGGCGCCTCCTTACGTGTTGCGCAGCGCCCGCAGAATCCGCGCCACGATGGTGTCCCCAAGCTCCTGGGCGTATGCCTGATTGCCGATGACGTTGCCCTGTACGGTCACATGGACCGCGACAGAGGGACCGCCCACCATCCGCTTGGATACGTCGTGGGGGATGATCTGGGTGCCGCCGGGCAGGCGCATGATCTCGCCGCCCCGCTCGT
>CAUWEK010000005.1:0-28153 GCA_963557435.1 uncultured Dysosmobacter sp. | reverse complement strand
GCCGGCAAGGCGCAGTAAGAAAAAAAGCCATGCAGCGGCATGGCTTTTTTCTTTTGTTTTTCCTGCCTTTTGTGGACAATCGAATAGAAAGATGATACACTGACACATATTGTAAACGAAATCTGTGTTGAGGGAGAACAGACCATTTATGAAGATCGTTTTGGTCATTGACCAGTTCGACGACGCAAACAACGGCACCACCATCAGCGCCCGGCGCTTCGCCATGGCGCTGCGAGAGCACGGCAACGAGGTGCGTGTCATCGCCACGGGAAAACCGGCGGACTACAAATATGCCGTGCGGCAGATGCGTTTTTTCCCCATTGTGGAGCATCTGATCACCAGCCAGGGCATGCGCCTGGCCATTCCCAACCGGCATGTCTTTGAAAAGGCGGCCGCCTGGGCGGACGTGGTGCATTTCATGATGCCCTCGCCCCTGGGTGTCTCGGGCCTCAGGCATGTGGAAAAGCTGGGCATTCCCCATACGGCGGCGTTCCACTGCCAGCCGGAAAACATCACCTTCACGCTGCACATGGGCAACAGCAAGCGGGTGAACGACTTTGTCTACAACCGCTTCCGGGACAGCTTCTTTAACCGCTTCACCCATATCCACTGTCCCAGCGCCATGATCGCCGACCAGCTCCGCCGCCACGGCTACACCGCCAAGCTCCATGTGATCTCCAACGGCATCAGCCCCCAGTACCAGTATGGGAAACGCCCCAAGGAGCCGTGGATGGAGGGTTTTTTCAATGTGCTGATGGTGGGCCGCTACGCCGGTGAAAAGCGGCAGGACGTGCTCATCGACGCCTGTGCCAAAAGCCGCTACGCCGACCGTATCCAGGTGATCCTGGCGGGCAAGGGACCCCTGGAGGGTAAGTACCGCCGCCTGGCCAAAAAGCTCCCCAACCCCATCGTGATGGAGTTTTACGAGCCGGAGCGGCTGCTGGAGATCTTGCACATGGCGGATCTGTATGTGCATACCTCCGACGCGGAGATCGAGGCCATGAGCTGCATGGAGGCGTTTGCCTGCGGCCTGGTGCCGGTCATCGCAAACTCCCCCCGTTCCGCCACGCCCCAGTTTGCCCTGGACAGCCAGAGCCTGTTCCCCGCCGGGGACAGCGACGCCCTGGCAGCGCGCATCGACTGGTGGATCGAGCATCCCCAGGAGCGCGTGGAGATGGAAAAGCGTTACGCCGAGCACGCCAAGCTCTATGCGCTGGACCGTTCCATCCAGCAGACGGAGGACATGTTCCGCCAGGCCATTGCCGAACAAAAAGCTGGCTCTGCCCAATAAAAACAGGAAAAGGCCGCTGCGGGAAGCACCCGCGGCGGCCTTTTTGCATACAATGGGTCAGCAGAGGAAGTGAGGTAAGGAACCATGGCATATTCCGACCGGGAACTGCTGGCCCGGCTGATCCAGTGCGAGGCGGGCGGGGAAGGAGAAAACGGCATGAAGGCGGTGGCGGGCGTGGTCATGAACCGGGTGAATGCCCGGGGCGGGGAATACGCCCGGGTGGGGCAGGGCAGCATCCGCAAGATCATTTTCCAGCCCTACCAGTTCGTCTGTGCCAGTGAGACGGAAAACGGCGCGTACAATCCACAAAACATCTACAACATGCGGCCCGAACAGATCCATTACGACATTGCCGACTGGGCCATCGCGGGCAACCGGCTGCCGGACGTGGCGGAATCCTTGTGGTTCTATAATCCCTTCGGCCCCAACTGCCGCCCCTTCTTCCCATCGGAGGTGGGGTACTGGCAGACCCGGATCGGCGATCACTGCTTCTACAATCCAACCGACGCGTATTACAAGACTTGAGAGGTGCGCTATGACCCAATATCAAACCACAAACATGACACCCGGCGGCGTCAACTGGAGCGGAGAGATCACCCGCAATGCGCCCGCGGCGGTGCCCGACGGCATGCCCGGCACCATGTCAGGTCCCATGCCCGGCACCGCATCCGGCCAGCCCTTCAACACCGTTCCCATGCAGACGGGGATGGCCTCCACCGCCAAGCTGATGACCGGCGGAGCCCATCTGGACATGAAGAATAATCTGCCCCAGGAGGTGCTGGAGTCTCCCACCACGGTCCAGGAGGCCTACAAGGGGTCCCTGCGGGCCATGCTGGGGCGCAATGTGGGCAACTATATCGTGGCCACGTTCCTGGTGGGGACGCAGAACACAGTTTCCTTTGAGGGCGTACTGTACGACGTGGGCAATGACTATGTGACCATCTATCAGTCCGGCCGGGACCGCTACATCGTCAGTGATATCTATTCCCTCAAGTACATGGAGTTTTACGATACCCAGCGGCGGGAGCTGTGCGACGCGCTGCTGCGCCAGAACGGCTGGGAGAGTCAGAATCCGTAAGTGGGGATTGCACCGGCGGGACAACTGTGCTAAAATCCGGGTATTCAAAAACACTGCAAAGGAGAAGATTTCCATGGATTTTGCCCAATTGTCCCAGGCGCGGTATTCCCTGCGCAAGTTCAGTGACCGGCCTGTGGAGCCGGAGAAGCTCTCGGCGGTGCTGGAGGCGGGCCGCAATGCCCCCACGGCCCACAATCTCCAGCCCCAGCGCATTTTCGTGCTCCAGACTCCGGAGGCTCTGGAAAAGGCTGACGCCTGCACGGCGGCCCACTTCCATCCCCCGGTGATGCTGGTGGTGGCCTATGACCCGGAGGTAGCCTGGAAGCGGGAGACCGACGGGAAAAACCACGGCGAGATCGACGCTGCCATCGCGGTGACGCAGATGATGCTCCAGGCGGCGGACCTGGGCCTTGGCACCACCTATGTGGGCATGTTCGAGCCGGAGAAGCTCCTGACTGCCTTCCCGGAGATGGAGGGTCTGGTGCCCATCGCCCTGCTGCCCATGGGCTATGGTGCCGAGGGCGCCCATCCCTCCCGGCTCCACGCCGACCGCAAGCCCATGGAGGAACTGGTGCGGTATCTCTAAAAGAAAAAAGACTGCCCATTGGGCAGTCTTTTTTTATCTGTGCGGTGCCTTATCTTCTGCGGCCCCGGTATCCCCGGCGGCTGCGGAAGTTCACGCTGCGGCCGTAGCGGTAACGCCGGCGGCCGAACACCAGCTTCCACAAAAGCAGCGCCACGACCGCCACCAGCAGGATGATGCCGATCACCTTCACAGCCGTCTGGGAGAAAAACTCCTTCACGTCCCGCCAGAAGGTCAGGATGCGGGAGGCCTCCACATCGTTGAGGGCCAGCAGATCCACGGTGGCGTAGTCCGTGCCGTCATAGGAGAGGGTCACGGTGCCCAGCACGTCTCCAGCGGAGATGGGGGCCTCCACCGGGTCGGACTTGAGGGTGACGGTGCGCTCCAGATCTTCGGCGGCCAGGCCCTTGGGCAGCAGCACCTCCACATCCTCGGCGGGGTGGACGGTCACATGGTCGATCTTGGAAAGGGACACGGCCACTTCCTTGAGGATCTCATCGGAGGTGAGCACGGTCTGGTAGGCGAAGTTTTCAAAAGCCCAGTTGAACAGGCGGTTGGTCTCGTAGAAGCTCATGGTGCGGATCTCGTTGCCCTCCAGGTGCAGCTGCTCGCAGCCCAGCATCACGCTGATGAAGCTCAGGCTGCCCTTGGAGGCGGAGGAGACCAGGCAGTGTCCGGCGGCGTCGGTGGAGCCGGTCTTGATGCCGTGGGCGTCCGTATTGTAGTAGCCACGGGAGCGCCAGACGGAGATGAGGTAGTTGGTGGAGTGGAGAGAGCGGGCCTCGGAGAGGTTGGTGGCAGGCAGGGTGATGTCGCCCGTGTCGCAGATGCGCATGAAGTCCTCGTGCTTCATGGCCTCTTTCGTGATGAGGTACAGATCCCAGGCGGAGGTATAGTGCTGGCTGTCGTGAAGGCCGGTGGGGTTGACGAAGTGGGTGTTTTCACAGCCCAGGGCCTGAGCCTTGGCGTTCATGGCGTCCACAAAGGTGTCCACATCGCCGCTGACGGCCTCGGCCAGAATGACGCAGGCCTCGTTGGCGGAGACCACCAGCATGCAGTAAAGAAGCTGCTCCACTGTCATGATCTCGCCTACCTGGATGCCGGCGGAGCTGCCGTCGCTGTCCAGCTGGGTGATGGTGTCGGAAGCGGTGAGCTGCTGGTCCAGGGAGAGCTTGCCGCTGTCCACCGCCTCCAGCACCAAAAGCGCCGTCATGATTTTGGTGAGGCTGGCGGGGTAGAGCTCCTCGTGCTCGTTTTTGGCGTAAACGATATTGCCGGTATTGGCATCTACCAGCAGTGCCGCCTTGGCCTGGATGTCCGGGTCAGCGGGAAGAGAGGCCTCTTCGGCGGAGACGGGAAATGCCAGCAGATTGACCAGCAGGGCCATGAGGAAAAAAACAGAGAAAAAACGCTTCGCTTTCATATCCAACTCCTGTAATCTATGCTATACTAACCGTGTGTGGAAAAAACGGCCGCTGAAGCGGCGCGATTCGTCATATAATAACAGTATAGCAAAAAATACCCGGGAGTTCAACCACCATGAAGCTGGGAAACGTGACCAAAACCGAAAAATGTCTGCTGGGTGCCGCGGCGGTATTTTTGTGTCTGGTGACGGCGCTTTACGTCCATGATACGGCTGCTCCGAACCAGAGCGGCACCGTGGCCGTGGAGACGGAGCGCCAGGTGGACGCCGAGGAGCTGGGGCCTGTCTGGGAGCCGGTGGACATCAACACCGCCGACGCCGAGACCCTGGACACTCTGCCGGGGATCGGGCCTGCGCTGGCGGAGCGGATCATCACTTACCGGGAAGAGAACGGGCCGTTTGAGCGCGGGGAAGAACTCATGGAAGTCAAGGGGATCGGGGAAGCCACCTATGAGGGTCTGGCGGACTGGATCACAGTGGAAGGAAAGGACAAAGAATGAAAATACTGGTCGTGGATGATGAGAAGCTGCTGGTCAAGGGCATGAAGTTCAACCTGGAGAACGAGGGCTACACAGTGGAGTGCGCCTATGACGGCGCTGCCGCCGTGGAGCTTGCCAGGACGGGGCAGTTCGACCTTTTGATCCTGGACGTGATGATGCCGGAGGTGGACGGACTGGAGGCATGCATGCGCATCCGGGAGTTTTCCAACGTGCCCATCATCATGCTCACCGCCAAAAGCGAAGACGCCGACAAGCTCATGGGCTTTGAGTGCGGCGCGGACGACTATATCACCAAGCCCTTCAACATCCTGGAGCTCAAGGCCCGGGTGCGGGCGCTGCTGCGGCGGGCGGCCGGGGTCCAGCGCAGCCAGGGGGCGGTGCTCACCGTGGGAGACCTGAGCCTGAACACGGAGGAGCGTGTGGCCATCCGGGACGGGAAAACCGTGGATCTGACCGCCAAGGAGTATGATCTCATCGAGCTTTTGATGCGCAATCCCCGGCGGGTGTACAGCAGGGAGAACCTGATGAACGTGGTGTGGGGCTACACCTACGCCGGGGACTACCGGACGGTGGACGTGCACATCCGCCGGCTGCGGGAGAAGCTGGAAAAGAACCCGGCGGAGCCGGATCACATCATGACCAAGTGGGGAGTGGGGTACTATTTCAAAGGGTAAGCGCTGGTTTTTCAACAGCCTGCAGATCAAGTTCGGCCTGAGCTATATCCTCATCATCACGGCGGTGCTGCTGCTGCTCAACACCTACCCGCTGCTGGTATCGGAGGACCTGGTGTTCCGCTCCAAGGCCACCACCCTCCAGTCCAGCGTGTCCGTGATGGTCAACTCCCTGAGCGGGCTGGACGAGCTGACGGAGGAGAATGTGGCCCAGGCCATGGCAGTGGTGGAGGAGACGGGACTTTCCCGCATCCTGGTGACGGACAGTGCCGGAAAGGTCCTCTACGATACCCGGGAGACCGGCAGCGCCGTGGGGCAGTACACCTTCTATACGGAGGTGGTGCAGGCCCTGCTGGGCAACGATGCCTTCACCTGCCAGTACAAGGATGAGGCGTTCCGCAGCCGGGCCTCCTCGCCGGTGATGTATCAAAGCCAGATCATCGGCGCGGTATACGCCTACGAGTACGACACGGAGCAGGCCTCGCTGCTGGAGGGGCTCCGGTCCAATCTGCTGCGCTTGTCCGGCATCATCGCCGTGGCGGTGGTATGCCTGAGCGTCTTTTTGTCCCGGGCGCTGACCCACAAGATCAGCCAGCTGCTCACGGCCATCCGCCAGGTGCGGGAGGGCGCGTACAGCCACCGGGCCGACATCCGGGGCCGGGATGAGATCGCCCAGATCGCCCAGGAGTTCAACAGCCTCACCGACCGGCTCCAGACCACGGAAAACGCCCGGCGCCGCTTCGTCTCCGACGCCTCCCATGAGCTCAAGACGCCGCTGGCCGCCATCCGCCTTTTGACGGACTCCATTTTGCAGACGGAGAACATCGACCCGGACACCACCCGGGAATTCGTGACGGACATCGGCGCGGAGGCCGAGCGCCTCAGCCGCATCACGGAGGACCTGCTCCGGCTGACCCGGCTGGACAACAGCGTGCTGGAGGCACCGGTACGGGTGGACGTGCTGCCGGTATTGGAGCAGGTCATGCGCATGATGAGCCTGGTGGCCCAGGAAAAGCAGGTGGACCTGACCTATGAGGCCTCCGGGGAGTGTACCGTGCTGGCAAGCCGGGACGAGATCCACCAGGTCATCTACAATCTGACGGAAAACGGCGTGAAATACACCGGCAGCGGCGGCACCGTGCAGGTGTCGCTGCGGCGGGAGGGCGAGTGGGTGGAGCTCTCTGTGGCGGACAACGGTCCGGGGATTCCCGAGGAGGACCTGGACCGGATCTTCGAGCGGTTTTACCGGGTGGACAAGGCCCGCTCCCGGGCAGCCGGCGGCACGGGCCTGGGCTTGAGCATCGTCAGCGACATGGTGAAAAAGCGGGGCGGCACGGCCCAGGCGGCCAACCGCCCCGGCGGAGGCGCGGTGTTCACCGTGCGCTGGCCGTGGAAGGGGGAGGATACGCCATGAGGAAAAAGAGCGTGTGCATCCTCTTTGCCGTGTCGCTCATGTGCCTGCTGGCAGGCTGCACCTATGCGGTGGTGGCCGGGGCAGGCGCACAGGCGGATACTTACCTGCTTTACTTCCGCGAGGCGGATCTGGACGGCGCAGCAGGCGGCGACGCCCTGCGGGCGGAGTCCGTACATCTGCCGGGACTTTCGGAGATGGAGCCCCAGCAGGCGGCCGAGACGCTGATGGAGGCGCTGCTGGACGGTCCCAGGGATGAGACGCTGCGCTCTGCCATTCCCGCGGGCACGGCTCTGGTGTCGTTGACCCTGGATGGACGGCGGGCCGTGGTGGACATGACCTCCGGCTATGGAGGGCTGTCCGGTGTGTCGCTGACTCTGGCGGACTACGCCGTGACGCTGACGCTGACCCAACTGCCCGAGATCTCCACCGTCAGCGTGACGGTGCGGGGCAGGGAACTGGGGTACCGGGGCAGCCAGATCTTTTCACCGGACGATGTGCTGCTGTCCTCCACGGAGGACGTGGTGGACACAGTGACGGCCACGCTGTACCTGCTGGACGAGACCGGCGAGCTGACGCCTTATGAGGCCGTGCTGGAGCTGTACGAGGGCGATACCCAGGTGCTCTCTGTGGCGGCGGCGCTGGAGGACGGCGCACCGGATCAGGGACTTTCCTCGCCGCTGCCGGAGGGGTTTGCGGTCCGGTCTTTGTGGCTGGACCAGCCGGTGTGCTATGTGAACCTTTCCTCTGCTGTGCTGCGGGACCTGGAGGAGCCCGAGGCGGTGTTCCGGGCGCTGCAGGCGCTGGCGCGTTCGCTGTGCTCACTGGACACCGTGGAGGAGGTGCAGTTCCTGGTGGACGGCGAGTATGCGGATTTGTATGGAACGGCGCCGGTGCGGGAGCCGTATGTGTATCCGGAATAACAAGAGAGGGCCGAAAGGCCCTCTCTTGTTCGTCTTATCCGCCCAGCAGCAGGCGCACGGCCAGCGCGGAGGCGGCAAAGCCGGTCAGGTCCGCCACCAGGGCGGCTGGCACCGCATGACGGGTGCGGAAAATGCCCGCGGAGCCGAAGTAGACGGCGATGGTATAGAACGTGGTCTCCGTGCTGCCCAGCATGACGGCGGCCACACGTCCCACATAGCTGTCCGGCCCATAGGTTTGCAGCAGGTCGGTTGCCACCGCCAGGGCGCCGCTGCCGGATACGGGCCGGATCAAAAGCAGCGGGGCCGTCTCCGCCGGGATGCCCAGCAGCTCCAAAACAGGGGAGAAGAGCTGGGAAAACCACTCCATGGCGCCGGAGGCGCGGAACATGCTCACTGCTGTCAATAATCCCACCAGGGCCGGCACGATCCGCAGCAGCACGGTCAATCCCTCTTCCGCGCCGTGGGTCAGAGCGTTGTATACGTCCACGCGCTTGCCGGTGCCGTACACAGCCAGCGCCGCCAGCAGCATGGGAACCACCAGGGAGGAAAGACTCATGCCCGCCTCCTTCCAAAGGCGGAGAACAGCCGGGCCGCGGCCAGCCCCGCCGCCACGGACAGCGCAGAGGACATCCACACGGCCGGCAGGATATCAAACGGCGTCTCGCATCCGGCTGCCGCCCGGACGGATGCGATGGTGGCCGGCAGCAGCTGAATGGAGGCGGTGTTGAGTACTACCAGCAGGCACAGCTCGTCGCTGGCGACGCCGTCGCACCCTTTGGCCATGCGGCGGGCCGCCTGGATGCCCAGAGGCGTGGCGGCGTTGCCCAGCCCCAGAAGGTTGGCCGAAACATTGGCGGAGACCGCCGCCAATGTCTCGCTGTCCCGGCTGGCCTGGGGCAGCAGACGCCTTAGCAGCGGACGAAACAGCCTGGCAAGGCAGTCGGAGATGCCGCACACATTCATGATCTCCATGACGCCCGACCAAAGACAAAGGACGCCCGCCATGGTCAGACTCAGCTCCACCGCCGAGCTGGCGCCGGAGAGCGCGGCCTCCGATACCGCGTCCAGCTGTCCGGTGGCAAGGCCGAAAATCACGGAGAGCACCACCATGCCGCTCCAGAGCCACGTCATCATGACAAGATCCCTCCCGATACAGAATATAAAAAATTGTGAATGAAGTTTTAATTTTTATCATATCAAATTGACATATAATGACAGGATGTGATATTGTTAGCAAACGAAAGAGAGAGAGAAGCTGCAAGAAAAGGAGAACGACTGTGAAAGCTACCGGAATTGTAAGAAAAGTCGACGAACTGGGTCGGATCGTCCTTCCTATTGAGATGCGCCGTACTCTGGACATTGCGGAAAAGGACGCATTGGAAATTTATGTGGAGGGGTCGTCCGTCATTCTGAAAAAGTATAAGCCAAGCTGTATTTTCTGCGACGGAACAAAGGACATCACGGTTTTCAAAGGGAAAAATATTTGCCCCAAGTGCCTGAAGGAATTGAAGGGGCTGTGAATTGCTCCTGGTGTAAAACATAGCGCTCCGGCCTGATAGCCGGAGCGCCTTTTTGTTTATTGGTCCTGCCGGGCGATGGCCGCGGCATAGAGCTCGTTTTTGGAAAGACCGGTGTGGGAGGCCACTTCTTTGGCCGCGTCCTTGAGGCGGGTGCCGCCCTCCACCAGTGCCAGCACCTGGCCCACACCCTCCTCCAAAGAGACGGGGGGCGCCGCCTGCTCCGGCGCGCCGGCCACCACCAGCACGAACTCTCCCTTGGGAGGGGTGGCCTGGTAGTATTCCACCGCCGCCCCCAGCGTACAGCGCAGAGTCTGCTCGTGGAGCTTGGTCAGCTCCCGGCAAAGGGCGATGGGCCGGTCCGCGCCGAAGGTGTCCCGGAGGTCTTCCAGGGTGGCGAGCAGCTTGTGGGGCGCCTCGTGGAAGATCATGGTGCGCCGTTCACCCTTCAATGACTCCAGGTGCTCCCGGCGGCTTTTTTTGTTGACGGTCAAGAATCCCTCGAACGTAAACCGCCCGGTGGGCAGGCCGCTGACCGCCAGGGCGTTCACCGCCGCGCAGCAGCCGGGAACGGACACCACAGGCACGTCGGCTTCGGCGCACAGGCGCACCAGATCCTCGCCGGGGTCGGAGATGGCGGGGGTGCCCGCGTCCGTCACCAGGGCGCAGCTCTCTCCATTCAGCAGCCGCTGCAAAATGCTCTGTCCGGCGGAGACGTGGTTGTGCTCATGGTAGCTCACCAGAGGCTTTTTGATGGAAAAATGATTGAGCAGCTTGATGGACACCCGGGTATCCTCCGCCGCGATAAAGTCTACACCCTCCAGTGTTTCCACGGCCCTGGGAGAAAAATCTCCCAGGTTGCCGATGGGGGTGGCCACCAAATACAAGGTACCGCTCATAGCGTATCCTCCTGTTTTCTGAAATAAATCGTGTCCGCTTCAGCGGTGGGGATGCCGTCCGATGTCTCCAGGATCAAGGGCGGCCCGATCTGCATCCCCGGCCGTCCGCCCCGCCGGCCCTCCACCAGCACGAGAGAGGGCGCCTGGCCAGACCGGCAGGAGACCATCCGCAGCCGCTTGGGCTCCAGAGCGGCACTTCGCAGGGTGCACAGCACGTCCGTCAGCCGCTCGGGCTTGTGCACCAGACAGAAGCTGCCGCCCCAGCGCAGCAGATAGGCTGCTGCGGCGCACACCTCTTCCAGAGTACACCCGTGTTCGCTGCGGGCATTGCGCAGGGAGGCGGCGGAGGACACCTTGCCGCTGCCAGGCGGATAGTAGGGCGGGTTGCACACCACCAGGTCGAAAGCCCCGGCAGGAAGCAGTGAGCGGATCTGCCGAAGATCTCCCGTGACGGTGTGCAGGCGGTCCTCCAGGCGGTTTTCCGCCGCCGCCCTGCGGCACAGTTCCGCCGCCTCCGGCTGGAGTTCCACGCCCGTCACCTGGAGCTGGGGCTGCCGCTGAAGCAGCAGCAGGGAGAGAAGCCCGGTCCCGCACCCCAGGTCGCACACCCGCTCTCCGGGTTTGAGACGGGGCAGGGAGGACAGAAGAAATGTGTCCGTTCCCGGGCGGAAGTGCACGTCGTCATAGACGAAGCGAAGCCCGCCGGGGCATAGGGATTCCCAGTGTTCCAGCGTATTCGCCTCCCCTCTCATGATAAAAAGCATTATATCGGAAAGCGGGCCCAAGCACAAGCGGACAAACAAAAAACACCGCGAGCTTTAGCTCGCGGTGTTTTTATGTATCCTCGATTATTCCTCGGGGACGATGGCGCCGTTGGGGCAGGTGTCGCTGCAAGAACCGCAGTCCAGGCAAGCGGCAGCGTCGATGACGTACTGATCATCGCCCTGGCTGATGGCACCAGCGGGGCAGACATCGGCGCAAGCGCCGCAGCTGACGCAGGCAGAAGTAATCTTGTAAGCCATTGGAAGCACCTCCATTAGAATTGTAGATTTATTGTAGCATACATTTTTGAAAATGCAAGAGGGAGCTTCCGCCGCCCGTGGGAATTTTATCAAAGCTGAACGTGGGTTTTACCCGCCGACGCCTGCAGCTCCAGGCGTTCACAAATTGTTTTCAAATTGGTCAAAGAAAGTCAAAAATCACCTGTTGACATTTGGCCGCAAGGTGGTATACTAACGTCAGAAACAAAGATCAAAGATAGTCAAAGTCAAAAACGACAAAATGGAAAGGGATGGTTCCTGCGTGGGTATTTCAGATTTGATCGCGAGCTTCCTCCAGGAAGGACTGGACGAGGCGGAAGACGGTGTGCTGGAGGTCCAGCGCAGCGATCTGGCCCAGCGCTTCAACTGCGTTCCCAGCCAGATCAATTATGTGATGAGCACCCGGTTTTCCCCGGAGCGGGGCTACATCGTGGAGAGCCGCCGGGGCGGCAATGGATATATCCGCATCACCAGGGTCCGGGTGGACCGGCAGACGCTTTTGATGCACGTCATCAATTCCCTGGGCGAGAGCGTGGATCTTCCGTCGGCGCGGGCGATCCTCACCAACCTGGTCACATCCGGGGCGCTGGAGGAGAACCTGGGACGGACGATCCTGGCCTCTGTGGGAGACAAGGCCCTGGCCGCCGTGCCGCGACAGACGCGGGACCAGGTGCGAGCGGATATTTTGAAGCAGGTGCTGATCCTTCAGGTCTGAGGCGTCTGCATCCAATGAAATTTGTTGAAACAGAATGGTTTTTTATAGGAGGAATGGATTATGAAATGCGAGAATTGCGGTAAGAATGAAGTTACCTTTGTGTATCAGAGCAATATCAACGGCCAGGTCACCGAGAAGCATCTTTGCAGCGAGTGCGCCGAAAAGCTGGGCTACACCCAGAAAGTGGCGTCCCACTCTCAGCGGATGATGCAGAACTTCTTCGGGAACAGCTTTTTTGGAGACAGCTTCTTCGACGATTTCTTCAGCCCCATGCCCAGCCTCTTCGGCCGCATGAACCGGCTGCTGGAAAATCCCTTTGACGACTTCTTCGACACCATGCCCGCCCTGAGTCCGGCTTCCAATCAGGAGACCGCCCAGGAGGAGAAGAAGGACGACCTGGTGGGCAAGGAGGATCAGGGACGCTTCGCTTACATGCGCCAGATGAACGCGCTGAAGCTGGAGATGAAGAAAGCTGTCCATCAGGAGGACTTTGAAAAGGCCGCCGAGCTGCGGGATCAGATCCGTGCGCTGGAGGCCGAGCACAAGGAGAAGAAGGAGAGCAAGTAACGCCCTCCGCTCCAACAGGAAAGAAGGTAAAGTATGATGAATGAAAATAAATTCACGCCCGGTGCCGAAGAGGCGCTGCGGCTTTCCCAGGAAGCGGCCGGGGAACTGGGCCACGGTTACGTTGGCACAGAGCACCTGCTGCTGGGACTGATCCGGGAAAACGAGGGCATCGCCCATACCGTGCTGACGGAGGCGGGCCTGACCGACGACATGATCGTGGAGATCATCAAGACCAGCGTGGGCGCGGGCCTGCCCGGCGGCAACCCCGCCCAGGGCCTGACGCCCCGGGCCAAGCGGGTGGTGGAGATCGCCATGGAGGATTCCATCCGCGGCGGCTACAACTATGTTGGCACGGAGCACCTGCTGGCAGGCATCCTGCGGGAGGGCAACAACATGGCCGTCCGCATCCTGCGCACTGCCGGTGTGGACGCAAAGCCCCTGTACACCGCGCTGATGCAGAAGCTCTCCAAGCAGCCCCGCAGCCGCGCTGCCGAGCCTCAGGCCCGCAGCGGCGGCAAGGACGACGGCAAGAACAAGACCCTGGCGGAATTCACCCGGGATCTGACCGCCGACGCCCGCGCCGGCAAGCTGGATCCGGTCATCGGACGGGATGAGGAGATCCAGCGGGTCATCCAGATCCTCTCCCGCCGCTCCAAGAACAACCCCTGCCTCATCGGTGAACCCGGCGTAGGCAAGACCGCTATCGCCGAGGGCCTGGCCCGGAAGATCGCCATGGGCGATGTACCCGACGAGCTGCTGGATAAGCGCCTTTTGTCGCTGGACCTTTCCGGCATGGTGGCCGGCACCAAGTACCGGGGCGAGTTTGAAGAGCGGATCAAAAAGCTTTTGGAGGAGGTCCGCAAGTCCGGCGATGTGATCCTCTTCATCGATGAGCTGCACACCATTGTGGGTGCCGGCTCCGCCGAGGGCGCCGTGGATGCCGCCAATATCATCAAGCCCGCTCTGGGCCGCGGTGAGATCCAGGTCATCGGCGCCACCACCCTCAACGAGTACCGCAAGTACATTGAAAAGGACGCCGCCCTGGAGCGCCGGTTCCAGCCGGTGCAGGTGGGCGAGCCCAGCCGGGAGGCCTCTTTGGAGATCCTCAAGGGCCTGCGGGAGAAGTACGAGCAGCACCATAAGCTCCAGATCACCGACGAGGCTCTGGAGGCCGCCGTCAATCTCTCCGCCCGGTATATCAACGACCGGTTCCTGCCCGACAAGGCCATCGACCTGATGGACGAGGCCGCCAGCCGGGTGCGGATGGAGACCGAGGAGCTCTCCCCCGAGCTCAAGAGCCTGGAGGAGAAGATCAGCGCCCTGGTCAAGGACAAGGAAGCCGCCATTGCCAACCAGGACTACGAGAAGGCCGCCCAGCTGCGGGACATCGAAAAGGACTACCGCGAGCAGGTGGAGATCGAGCGGGACAAGCGCCGCAAGAGCATGCAGCAGCACCGCCCCGTCACCGCGGAGGACATCGCCGCCGTGGTGGCCGGTTGGACCGGCATCCCCGTCACTCGTCTGACCGAGGATGAGAGCCAGCGTCTGCTGCACATGGAGGAGACGCTCCACAAGCGTGTGGTGGGCCAGGACGAGGCCGTGAAGGCTGTGGCCCGTGCCATCCGCCGGGGCCGTGTGGGCCTCAAGGACCCCAAGCGTCCCATCGGTTCGTTCCTCTTCCTGGGTCCCACGGGCGTGGGTAAGACGGAGCTTTGCAAGTCCCTGGCCGAGGCCATGTTCGGCGACGAGAACGCCATGATCCGCATCGACATGTCCGAGTACATGGAGCGGCACACAGTTTCCCGCCTCATCGGCTCTCCTCCGGGCTATGTGGGTCACGAGGAGGGCGGCCAGCTGACCGAGAAGGTCCGCAGAAAGCCCTACTCCGTGGTGCTGTTCGATGAGATCGAAAAGGCCCACGAGGACGTGTGGAACGTGCTGCTCCAGATTCTGGACGACGGCCGGATCACCGACTCCCAGGGCCGTACCGTGGACTTCAAGAACACGGTCATCGTCATGACCAGCAACATCGGCGCCAAGAGCCTGACCGCCGCTGCAAGCAAGCTGGGCTTCTCCATGGACGACAAGGCTCAGGACAATGGTGCCGAGGCTGAGTTCCAGCGGGCCAAGGAGACGGTCATGGCGGAGCTGCGCCAGACCTTCCGGCCGGAGTTCCTCAACCGGATCGACGACATCATCGTCTTCCGCTCTTTGACCGAGGCGGATATCCGCGAGGTGGCCCGCCGGATGCTGGAAAATGTGTCCAGCCGGATGGAGGCCATGGGTATCCATCTGGACGCCAGCGACGAGGCCGTGGCGGAGCTTGCCAAGGAGGGCTTCGACCCCAAGTACGGTGCCCGTCCCCTGCGCCGGTGCATCCAGAGCAAGGTGGAGGACGCCGTGGCAGAGAAGATGCTCGACGGCACCCTCGCCGCCGGAGACACCGCCAAGCTCACCGTGGAGGACAACAAGCTCTGTGTGGGCAAATAAGCCCCGTGTTCCAACAAAAAAGATCTGCCGGGATTTCCCGGCAGATCTTTTTTTACTTACAGCGCCCGCAGCGCGTCTGTGAAGACGGTCTTGCTGCGGGTGGCCGCGTCCTTGTATTTGACGACGCGGGCAGGACAGCCCGCTGCCACGGCGTTCTCCGGTACGTCGGCCGTGACCACGGCTCCGGCGGCCACCACGGCGCCGGAGCCGATGCGCACGTCGTCGCCCACTGTCACCGGTACGGCGGAGGCGGGCTCCACCACGCCGGAGAGCACGGCACCCGCCCCGATGTGGCAGTGATTCCCCACCGTGGCCCGGGCACCCAGCACGGCGTTCATGTCCACCATGGTGCCCTCGCCCACCACGGCGCCGATGTTGATGACGGCGCCCATCATGATGACGGCGCCCGCGCCGATCTCCGCCTGGTCGCGGATGATGGCTCCGGGCTCCACCCGGGCGGAAAGGTCCTTCAGGTCCAGCAGCGCCACAGCGGAGCTGCGGCGGTCGCACTCCACGATGCATGCGGAGATCTGGCTGCGGTTGGCCTCCAGAATGGGACGAAGGTCCCGCCAGTCCCCGAAGACGATCCGGCTGTCGCCGCTGCCGAACACGGCGGCCTGGCCAAAGTCCACCGGTCCGGTGGTGTTCACATACACCTTCACCGGCGTGGTTTTTTCCGAGCGGGCAATGTAGTCGATGATCTCCTGCGCACTTTTTTGCGGCATGGCTTCACTCTCCAAACAAAAGATCCTCCAGGGTGTAGAATCCGGGCGGCTTTTTCACCAGCACCGCCCCGCAGCGCAGGGCGCCCCGGGCGAAGATCTCCCGACTGTCCGCGCGGTGGATGAGTGTCAGCTCCTCGCCGGGGCCCAGGAAATAGACGCTGTGGCAGCCTGCCGCCGTGCCGCCCCGCAGAGCGTGGACGCCCACCTCTCCCTCCCGCCGGAGTGCGGTCCCCCGGCGGCCGTATACCGGATGAAGGTGCCCCGAGGGGTCCACGGACTGCAAAAGGAGCATGGCCGTGCCGCTGGGGGCATCCGCCTTGCCCCGGTGGTGCTGCTCTGTGATCTCCACGTCGTAGTCCGGCCCCAGGGCGGCGGCCGCCATGGCCGCTGCCCGGCGCAGCACGGCGATACCCAGGGCGTAGTTGGCGCTCCAGAGAACGGGCACATGGCCCCCCAGGGCCCGCAGCTGCGCCAGCTCTCCGGAGGTGCAGCCGGTGGTGCCGGAGAGCACCGGCGTGGCGGTGCGGCGGGCGTAGGCGCAGATCTCCGGCAGAGCCTCCGGCCGGGAGAAGTCCACCAGAAGGTCCGCAGTCCGGCCCATCCGGCCCAACAGATCCAGATCGCTCCGGCCCAGCATGCCCTCGATCTCATGGCCCTGAGCGGCGGCAGCCTCCCGGAAGCTGCGGCCCATCCGGCCCCGGCCGATCAAAAGACAGCGCACACCGCCTCACTTCCTTTCCCGCACCCGGCGTTTTTTTCAGTTTGCACCAGGGCGCAGATGCTTTTCTGCCGAAGAAAGGGGACGGTGAAAAAAATATTTTCCCACCGGGCAAATATGCTATAATGAGCTATCACGATAAAAACGCGAGGAGGAACGAGTATGGATGTGGCTGCACACCGCAGAGCCCTGCACGCCATCCCCGAGCTGGACCGTCAGCTGCCCGAGACCACCGGCTATGTGCGGCAGGTGCTGGAGGGACTTTCCTGCAAGGTGTTTTCTCCCACGGAGGGCAGCGTCTGCGCGTATTTTGACCAGGGGAGGGAGACGACCCTGGCCCTCCGGGCAGACATGGACGCCCTGCCGGTGCAGGAGACCACCGGCGCGCCCTACGCCTCCACCCATCCAGGGCTCATGCACGCCTGCGGCCACGACGGCCACACGGCCATGCTGCTGGCCCTGGCGGAGCGGCTGAATGCGTACCCTGTGGGGGCGCTGCCCCGGAACGTGCTGCTCCTCTTTCAGCCGGCGGAGGAGACCACCAGCGGGGCCCGGGACCTCTGCCGGGCGGGCGTTTTGGAGCAGTACCGGGTGGACCGGATCTTCGGCATGCACCTTTGGCCGGGCCTTCCAGCGGGGACGGTGGCCACCCGGCCGGGTCCCATGATGGCCCGGGCGGGAGAGGTGAATGTGACGGTGCGGGGCAAAAGCGTGCACATCAGCAGCTACCGGCAGGGCTGCGACGCCCTGGCTGCGGCGGCGGAGTTTCTGCGCCGGGCCTACGACATGGCCACGGCGATGCCGTCGGAAGAGCCGCTGGTGCTGCGGTTTGGAAAGATGACCTCCGGCACGGTCCGCAACGCCGTCAGCGCCCTGAGCGTGCTGGAGGGGAATCTGCGGACCTACCGGGACGAGGTGTTTGACGCCTGCTGCCGGGGCATGGAGCAGATCGGTGCCCAAATTGAACGGGAGACCGGCTGCTCCGTGGAGGTGAAGCTGGGCATCAGCTACCCGGCGGTGTGGAACCACGAGGCGCTTTTGGAGTCCGTGCGGCGCCAGCTGGGAAGCGAAGCGCCCGTCGTACTGGATACCCCTGCCATGGCGGCGGAGGACTTCTCATTTTACCAGCGGCAGGTGCCCGGCGTGTTCTTCTTCCTGGGGACGGGCGCCACGCCGCCGCTCCATGCGCAGGATTTCGATTTTGACGATGAAACGGTGCTGCCTGCCGGTGCGGCATTTTTTGAAAAGCTGCTGGGGCTTTCCTGAAAAGCTCCGGTGTGAGCCCGGCAAGCGGGCGGATAACAAAAGGAGGTAATTTTATGATCCTGACAACCACTCCCACGGTGGAGGGCCGTACCATCACCCAGTATCACGGCATCGTCTTCGGCGAGGTGATCTCCGGTGTGAACGTCATCAAGGACTTTGCGGCAGGGCTTTCCAACTTCTTCGGCGGCCGCTCCAATACATACGAAGAGGAGTTGATGAACGCCCGCACCCAGGCCCTCGCCGAGCTGGAGCAGCGGGCTGCCCGGCTGGGGGCCGACGCTGTGGTGGGCATCGACGTGGACTACGAGGTGCTGGGCAGCGACAACGGCATGCTCATGGTCACCGTTTCCGGCACCGCAGTGTCCCTGAACTGACCGTCCGGAAAAGCGTCCGGGCGCCAACAAAGAAAAACGCCCCGTGCCAAATGGCACGGGGCGTTCTTTTGCTGGATCAAAGGGTCTTGATGAACCGTTCGATCCGGTCCAGGCCCTCTTTGAGGTCCGCATCGGAATAGCAGTAGGAAAGGCGCATGAAGCCCTCCGTTCCGAAGTGGACGCCGGGGATGAGGCCCACCAGGCCCTCTTTGAGCATGCGGGTGCAGAAGGTGGTGGAGTCCATGCCGAAGGGGCGGATGTCGATGAACATGTAGAAAGCGCCCTGAGGCTCCTCCACCGAAAGGCCCATGTCCTTCAGCCGGCCGTAGACATAGTCCCGGCGCTTTCGGAACAGGGCGCACACGTCGTCCGTGGGGGTCTCCAGCGCCGTGACACAGGCCTTCTGCACAAAGGAGGGGATGGAGGTCACAGCGTACTGGTGGAACACCTGGATGCGGTCGAGAATGGGGGCGTCCGCCATGCAGTAGCCCAGGCGCCAGCCGGTCATGGCATAGGGCTTGGAAAAGCTCTGGATGACGATGGTCCGGTCCCGCATGTCCTGGTACTCGGCGAAGCTGTGGAATTCCGCGTCATAGACCATGGCCCGGTACACGTCGTCGCACAGCACGAAGATGGGCTTGTCACGCAGTACCTCGTGCACGGCGTCCAGGGTCGCCTTGGTGTACACGCAGCCGGTGGGGTTGTTGGGGGAGTTGAGGATGACGGCCTTGGTCTTGGGCGTGATGGCCGCGGCCAGCGCCGCCGGATCGATCTGGAAATGGTTGTCCTCCGTGGGCAGCGATACGGGCACGCCGCCTCTGAGGCGCACCAGCGCGTCGTACAGGCCGAAGGCCGGGGTGGGGATGATGACCTCGTCGCCGGGGTTGAGGATGGTGGAAAGGCTCACGAACAAAGCCTCTGTGGCGCCCACGGTGGCGATGATCTCCTGGGGGGCATAGTGCAGGCCGTGGGCCTGGGCTTCAAAGCGGGAGATAGCCTCCAGCAGATAGGGATAGCCGTTGCCGGGCGGGTAGTGGGTGTCGCCCGCGTCCAAGGACGCCTTGGCCTGGGCGCGGATATGCTCCGGGGTATCCAGATCCGGCTCGCCGATGGTCAGCGCACAGGCGCCCGGCGTGTCCCGCACCAGGTAGGTGAACTGGCGGATGCCGGACAGCTCCACCTCTGTAACGGCGCTGTTCAATGTAAGCTTCATGGCTCTCACGCTCCTTTTTTGTATGAAATCCAGTATAGGCGCCGGGAAAAAGGATGTCAACGGCCGTTATTCCAAAAAAAGCAGTCCCCGAAGGGACTGCTTTTTTTCAGGAGGCTGTATCCGCGCTCGCGGCGTCGGTGCTCACAGTGTCCGTACTCTCGCCCTCAAAGCGGAAGCCGGTGGCCGGCACGATGCCGTTTTCCGGGAACTGGGCACCTTCCAGGGTGAAGTCATACCAGATGTGGTCGCCCACATCCAGCAGCACCGCCCGGGGCACCTCGGCGGCGTTGAAGTCCAGATAGCCCAGGGAGTCCTTCAGCCGGACATAGAAATGGGTGTTGCCGTCGATGACGCTGGTGCGGATCTCGGCGATGACGCCGTCCTGGGTGTGGGTCTCTCCGCCGGAGACGGAGGCCTCTCCCGCGGCGATGATGCCGGAGTGGGCCAGGGCCTGGCGGTAGTTGGACTCGCAGGCGGCCAGAGTCTGACCGGTCTCCACGATCTGATACTGCTCCACGTTCACCATGGCGTACATCTTCACCAAGCCGTCATCGCCCTTGAGGGCCATGAAGTAGGTGGGCTGGTCGGCAATGTTCAAAAGCAGGGGGAAGGTGGCCGTGTAGCGCATCTGCTGGACCTGGCTCTGGGCAGACTCCATGGCGGAGGTCTCCGTGGCGCCGGCCACCGGGTAGAAGTGGGTCTCCTTGGTGCGCTGGTTGGAGAGAATGAAGCCGATGTTGGACTGGTCGGAGGTGACGGAGGTGACGCCGGTGTACATGTACACGTCGTCGTCAATGGCGATATAGTTCCACCCGTCGGTGGTCAGCGTCACGTCCCGCTGGCCGAACATGGAGTTCAAGAAACCGTTGTGATACTGGCCGTAGTAATCGTACTGCTCCATGATGATGTCGGAGGAGTACACCCGGTCCACCCAGCTGGGGACTTCTTCATAGTACTGGCTCTCGCCGGTGATGGCGTTGACCAGCACGGCGCCCTGCACGTCCGTGCCGCCGAAAAGGCCGATGGTCTTCACCAGACGGGAGCACACCCAGTAGGGGGTCCCGGACTCATCGATCTCGAAGACCGGCTCGTCGAACATATAGGTGGGGTAGTGGAACCGCAGGTGGCGGTACAGGTTGCGGCCGAAGTGCTCCGCCGTGGTGTACTTCATGCCGTCCTCCAGGCGCACCACCTCCGCCTCCTGAGTCACCATGTCGATGATGATATAGGCGGGCAGGCCCTCCGAGCGGTTGGTGAACCACTTGATGAGGTCTCCGTAGGCCAGGGACGTGACCCGCACCGGGCGGCCCTGGTAGTTGATCTGGTTATAGGAGGGCAGGATCTCGAACTGGGAGACCATGTCGCTCAGCTCACCCAGCTTGCGGCTGCCCAGGCGGGCGGCGGAGTCCGCGTCCAGCATGGGGATCTGGTCGTAGGAGATCTCCTCGATATCGGCGGTGAAGTCGCCGTTTTCGATGGTCAAAAGCTTGCTGTACGCCCCGGCACGGAGCACTACCCAGGAGGAGATGGAACCCAGGGCGATGGCCGCGATCAGCGCCAAAAACACGAAGAAGGGCACCACGCACTGCTTTTTCACAAAGCCCACATAGCCCTTCACACCCTCACCCTGGAACCCGGAGGTGAGGACGGCGCTGACGCAGTACACCGCGCACAGGAGGAAGACGAACACATAAAACTCCTCCGCGTGGAAGTTCAGGGCAGGCAGCTCCGCGTAGAAATACACCAGGCCGAACACCACGGTCACGGCCAGGTTGATGAGCGTGCGGGTGAAGGCGTTGCCGATGGGCTTGCGGGCCTTGCGCGGACGCCGCTGCGGCGGCGGCGTGGAGCCGGCACCGGGCTGCTGGAAGCCTCCGGAGAACCCGCCGAAATTGAATACAAAGGGCATGAAAGAATCTCCTTTCCAGGTTGATCCATAAAGATACCCACCATGATACAGGAAAAGTGTGAATAAATCAAGTTTGCCCGAAAAAAGAGGAGGAGACGATGGAAGATATTGGGCACCTTCACAAAAATCAGCAGTAAAAATCTGCGTGGATGCTCCGCGCTTTCCGTTGCCCGCGGAGGGCGGTTGTGATATCTTAGAACCAAGCAAATAAGGGGGGGATGGACATGCTGGTACTGGACTTTATCAACGTGGGCAACGGCGATTCCATTCTGGTGCGGGAGATAGCGGCGGGCAGGACCCGGTTTTCCATGCTGGTGGACTGCGGTCATGACAATCTGGTGCGGGACGACCACCCGCCCCTGGAGGACGAGCGCTCCTGCCGGATCTACGCCGGGGATTTCCTCCGCGAGCAGGGCGTGGAGCGGCTGGATCTGCTGCTGATCACCCACTTCCACCGGGACCACATCGGGGGCCTTGGCCGGGTGCTGGACCAGGTGGCGGTGGACGAGCTGGCGGCCACTTACATCCCTCCCCTGTGCCCGGCGCCCCTGGACCCGGACGGGGACAACGGTCTGCCCAAGGCGGCCCGGAACGTGCTGCGATGTGTGGACCTGTACGCCCGGGCCCTGGCGGACCATCCGGGCAAGGTGGGCCACTGCACGGAGCTTTCCGGCGGACGTCTGGAGCAGTGGCAGCTGACGCCGGAGCTGCGGATGGACATCCTCTGCGGCGAACCCGCCCTCTATCCCCGCCAGAGAAAGCTCTATGACGCGGCCTTCGCAGGGGAGCGGGACGGCTACGGACTGGTGCACTGGGGCAAGTCCATGAATGTGTCCAGCCTGCGCCAGCGGCTCTACTATCACGGCAAGGAGATCGTGCTGGGCGGCGATGCCTACGCCCACATGTGGGAGACGGACACGGCCACCCCCTGCGATATTTTGAAGGTGCCCCACCACGCCTCGCTGTCCTCCACCACCCGCAAGCTTTTGACGCTGCTGCGGCCCAAAACGGCGGTGGTCTCCGTGGCGGCGGGACGGCCCGATGAGCGGCCCCATCCCTACATCGTCTCGCTGCTGCGGGAATACGTCCAGGAGCTGTACTTCACCGACGCCGTGTCCATTCCCGGCCTGGTGGAGCCGGAGTACCACAAGTCCGTCCACCTGGAGATCGAATAAGCAAAGAGCTGGCCCCATAGGCCGGCTCTTTTTTGCGGGTGCGCATGGAAAGGAGAAAAAAAGACCGGCCGTACGGCCGGTCTTTTTGGTTGCGGATGGGATCAGGCAGCGGCCATCTTGCGGGCCTTGGCCTCCATCTTGTTGCGGAACACGTCGATGGTGACGGCCAGGATGATGACCGCGCCGATGACGATGTACTGGATATCGTTGGAGGCGCCGGCCAGGTTCAGACCGTTGCGGATAACGGCCATCAGCAGAGCACCGATGAGGGTGCCCCAGATGGTGCCCTTGCCGCCGGTGAAGGAGGCGCCGCCCACGATGCACGCGGCGATGGCGTCGTTATCGTAGGTGGAGCCGGCGTTGGCGTTGGCGGAGGCCAGACGGCCAACGGATACCACGCCTGCAAGGCCGGCCATGAAGCCGGAGAGGGTGTACACGAAGGTCAGCACGTTCTTGGAGGGGATACCGGAAAGACGGGCTGCCTCGGGGTTGCCGCCGCAGCAGTAGATCTGACGGCCCAGAGCGGACTTCTTCAGGAAGATGTCGAACAGGATGAACACGAAGATGACCAGGATGAAGCTCACGGGGATGCCGGGGAAGGCCAGCTTGCCCTCGGCGTCATAGGTGGCACCGATGGAAGCGCCGCCGATCCACATGAGGGAATCCACGCCCTGGTTGGTAAAGCCGATGGACTTGGACCCGGTGATGACCAGCGCGATGCCCAGCAGCACGTTTTTCATACCCATGGTGGACACGAAGGGATGGGGCAGGTCCAGACGGGTCAGCAGGGTGCCGTTGATGAAGCCGGCGAAGGTGCTCACCGCCAGGCCGCAGATGGCCAGCAGGAAGGCGTTGGTGATGCCGAAATTCTGCATGAGCACGCCGATGGTGCAGGTGCACAGCACGCAGTTGGAGCCCACGGACAGGTCAATGCCGGCGGTGATCAGGGCGCACAGCATACCGGAGGCGATCAGGCAGTTGATGGACGCCTGCTTGAGGATGTTCATGATGTTCTGGATGCGGGGGAACTTGTCGGGCATGGTGATGCAGAAAATCGCGATCAGAATGATCAGAGCCAGCAGTGTGCCCAGCTTCTGCAGCAGCTCTTTTGCGGAATTATTCTTTTTCATATCAGTCTAACTCTCCTCCCCAGGCCGCTTTCATGATGTCTTCAGAGTTGAAGTGCGGAGTGTCACGGTCGATATTGGCCATGACCCGGCCGCCCCGCATGACCACCACGTGGTCGCTCATGGCCAGGATCTCCGGCAGCTCGGAGGAGACCATGATGACGCATTTGCCGGCCTTGACCAGGTCGTTCATGACACGGTAGACCTCGATCTTGGCGCCCACGTCGATGCCGCGGGTCGGCTCGTCGAAAATGAAGATCTCGGCGTCGGTGTTGACCCACTTGCCGATAACCACCTTCTGCTGGTTGCCGCCGGAAAGCTGGGCGGTGACCTCGTCCAGAGAGGGAGTCTTGATCTTCAGGGACTCCACGTTGTCCTGGCCGGCCTTTTCGATCTGGGCCTTGTTGAGGAAGGGACCGTTGGAAAAGCCCTTCATGTTGGCCAGGATCAGGTTGGTCCGCACGTCCAGGGACAGTACCAGGCCCTGGCCCTTGCGGTCCTCCGTGAGGAAGGCGATCTTCTTTTTGATGGCGTCTTTGGGAGTTTTTATATGTACTTTTTCGCCCTTGACATAGACCTCGCCGCTGTCGAGCTTGTCGGCGCCGAAAATGGCCCGCATGGTCTCGGTACGGCCTGCGCCCACCAGTCCGGCAAAGCCGGTAATCTGGCCGGCATGGGCCTGGAAGGAGACATCGTGGAGGACGCCGGCCTCATTGAGGTTTTTGGCCTCCAGCCACACGTCGCCCTTGACGCCGAATTCCTTGGGGTAGAGGTTGTCCAGCGTCCGGCCCACCATGGCGGTGATCAGGGAATCCTCCGTCATGTCGGCAATGTCCTTTGTGACGATGTGCTCACCGTCGCGCATGACGGTAACACGGTCGCAGAGCTCAAAGAGTTCTTCCAACTTATGAGAGACAAACAGAATGGCCACGCCCTTGGCCTTCAGGCTCCGGACGGTCTCCATCAGCTGTGCGATCTCCTCTTTTCCCAGAGAGGAGGTAGGTTCGTCCATGATGATCAGCTTGGCGTCCAGGGAAACAGCCTTGGCGATCTCCACCATCTGCTGCTGGCCCACGCCCAGCTTGCCGCATTCCATTTTTACATCGATCTCGGGGTGACCCAGGGTCTTGAGGGCCTCGGCGGCCTCCCGGTGCATTCTGGGATAGTCCAGAAGCAGGCCCTTTTTCACGGCGCGCCCCATGAAAACATTATCCGTAACAGGCAGTTGCTTGACAATGTTCAGTTCCTGGTACACACAGGCGATTCCCGCCTCACGGGACTGAACAGGGTTCTTGAAAACGACCTTCTGGCCGTCAACAAAGATGTCTCCCTCCTCCGGAGTGTGGACGCCGGTGAGCACCTTGATGAGGGTGGACTTGCCCGCGCCGTTCTCTCCGATCAGACCGTGGATCTCGCCGGGTCTGATGCCAATGGACATATTTTTCAATGCGACGACACCAGGAAAACGCTTGGTAATATTTTTCAGTTCGACGACATACTCGCTCATGGAATTACCTCGTTTCTTTCCTGATTTGTGCACTTCCCCGCCGCACCGGCGGGGGAGACGAAGATATGGCGGCAGAAAAATTCTGCCGCCATATCATATCGGTTTTCAGCTATGTAGCGACAATGCAGTTTTAAAAAAGCAGAGCGCTTAGCCCTTCATGGCCGCCAGGTTATCCAGGTAAGCCTGGCCGTTCTCAGCGGTGACAACCTCAACGGGGGCGTTGATGGTGGCTTCCACTTCCTCGCCGTTGATGGCCTTCACAGCGGCCTCGACGACCTGATAACCCATCTCATAGGGCTGCTGAGCCACGGTGGCCTTGACCATCTCGCCGGCCAGGATCAGATCCACGGCGGAGGCGTTGCCGTCGAAGCCCACGATGGTCATATCGGTGACGCCGGCGTTCTTGCAGGCGTTCATGGCGCCGATGGCGGTGTCGTCGTTGTGGCACAGAACGATGTCGATCTGGTCGGGATAGGCGTTGAGCAGGTCCTCCATGGTCTTGGTGGCACCGTCAGTGGTGTTCTGGCCGGACAGAGCGGACAGGACTTCCACGCCAGCCTCGTCGCAGGCCTTCTGATAGCCCTCACGGCGCATGTTGGAGGTGTTGTCGCCTTCCTGGCCGTAGATGATGACGGCCTTGGCGTCGGTGCCGACCTGCTCGATGGCCCACTTGCCGCCCTCATAGGCAGCGTCCACGTTGGAGGTGCCCACGAAGGAGGTCTGACCCTCGATGCCTACGTTGGTGTCGACGGACAGCACGGGGATACCGGCGTCCAGAGCAGCCTGCAGGGCACCGGCAGCAGCGCCGGCGTCGTTGGGAGCGCAGACGATGGCGTCGCAGCCAGCGCCGATCTGCTGCTCGATCTGAGCAACCTGACCCTCGATATCGCTCTCAGCGCCGGGGCCCACGACGGTGACACTGATGCCCAGATCCTCAGCGGCGGCCTTGCAGCCGGCCTCCACATAACCCCAGTACTCGGAGGACAGGGTCTTCAGAACGACGGCGACCTCGATGTCGCTGGTCACAGCGGGAGTCTCCTCAGCGGGAGTCTCTTCGCCTTCGGCGGGGGTTTCTTCCTGCTGGCCGCAGGCTACGAGAGACAGAGCCATGACCAGGGACAGAGCCAGAGCAAAAAACTTCTTCATGTACATCTTTTCTCCTTTTCATTCAAAATTCCGGGAACTGCATGCATAAATAACAACAGGCGGCCCCCGGTCAATCTGTCTGGATTTTAGCATCAAAGGGAAATTCAAGTCAATAGGTTGCACAATTTATGTCTATTATTACAGAAAAAACTTGTGCACCTTTGGATACTACCACAAGAATTCTGCGCAAAATTGCGAAAAAGGTCCCTGGGATTTTACATGGATTTTACATTCTGGCGAAAAATGCTCGATAGAAAGACAGAAATCCTCTACACAAAAACAAGTTTTTAAAAAAAATGACCGCCGCAAACGGAAAAGACCTGGACTGTCAATTCCATAAAAAAATGGGGAGGCCCTTTGGCTAAATTGGAAAAAATCCTCCAGGTGCCGGAAAAATCGTTGATTTTTGACCGAGACGATGATACTTTCTTTATAGTGAAAACGCTTGCGGCGTTCGCTTTTGTGTGCGCATTTCTGTGAACGGACACAGAGCGGTTTGGGCCTTTACGCAGGACCCTCGCGGCGGGCGGAAAAAACCCTATATTACAATTCATTAAGGAGGACGTTACCCATGTTCGATCAGAACCACGTATTCCTTGGAATCGCCCCCATCGGCTGGTGCAATGACGATATGCCGGAGCTGGGCGGAGAGAACACCTTCCAGCAGATCGTCAGCGAGATGGCCCTGGCGGGCTTCACCGGCTGCGAGATCGGCAACAAGTATCCCACCGATCCCGTTGAGCTGAAGAAGGCGCTGGACCTGCGCGGCATGCGCATTGCCAGCCGCTGGTATTCCTCCTTCATCCTGACCCGTCCCTTTGAGGAGGAGGAAAAGGACTTTATCGCCAACCTGGACTTCCTGGCTGCCGTGGGCGCCAACCACATCAACGTCAGCGAGCAGAGCTATTCCATCCAGGGCCAGGTGGACACCCCCATCCTCACCGGCGGACACAAGCACGTCATGAACGACGCCGAGTGGGACCGCTTCTGCGACGGCCTCAACAAGCTGGGCAAGATCGCCGCCGACCGGGGCTTCAAGCTCTGCTTCCACCATCACATGGGCACTGTGGTCCAGACCAGCGAGGAGACCGACCGCATGATGGCCAACACCGATCCCCGGTATGTGTTCCTCTGCTATGATACTGGTCATTTCACCTTTGCCGGCGAAGATCCCCTGACCATGCTGAAGAAGTATGTGGACCGCGTGGGCCACGTCCATCTGAAGGACATGCGTCTGCCGGTGGTGGAAGAGGCCCGGAAGAACAACTGGTCCTTCCTCCAGTCCGTCCGCAACGGCGCCTTCACCGTCCCCGGCGACGGCGATGTGGACTTCGACCCCGTATTCAAGGTCCTGGCCGATGCCGGCTATCAGGGCTGGCTGCTGGTGGAGGCCGAGCAGGATCCCGCCAAGGCCAATCCTCTGGAGTACGCCATGAAGGGCCGCAAGTACATCCGCGAGCACACGGGCCTGTAAGACAGGCGGCCGCCCACACGCCGCGGTAAAATCATTTTCCCACTGCAATTCAAAATAGGAGATGTTTCCAATGACCTATTTTAACAAAAACGCTGAACTGAAGAACGGGTACAACGCCTATATCGACTCCTCCGTGGACGACATGGGCACCCAGATGGACATCGGCCTTCTGCTGATGGAAAAGGGCGATACCTTCACCTTTGAGGAGGCGGAAAAGGAGATCGCCGTGCTGCTGTTTGCCGGCAGCGTCACCTACGAGTGGAACGGCAAGACCTGCGAGGCCGACCGGCCTGACTGCTTCCACCATGAGGCCTTCTGCCTGCTGGCGCCCCGGGGTACCAAGGTCACGCTGACCGCCCACGACCACAGCGAGCTCTATATCCAGAAGACCATCAACGAAAAGGACTATGA
>CAUWEK010000004.1:0-29892 GCA_963557435.1 uncultured Dysosmobacter sp. | reverse complement strand
CCGCTCTTCCCAGTGCCGCAAGCTCCACAACATCGCCGGCAGCGTGATAATTTTTGACGAGGCACAGATGCTTCCCATTCCCTATCTGCGCCCTTGTGTCTGGGCCATTTCCCAACTGACGGCCCACTACAATGTCTCAGCCGTTTTGTGCACAGCCACGCAGCCTGCGCTGGAGCCTGTCTTCCGGGAATTTCTTCCCAGCTGCCCCATCCGGGAGCTGTGTCCGCCGGACATCAGACAGCAGGAGGTATTTCGCCGGGTATCGTTTCAGCGCATAGGAAAACTTACTTGGGACGATCTGGCCGCGCAGCTCATGACCCACAGCCAGGCCTTGTGCATCGTCAACACCAGAAAGGCCGCGCAAGCGGTATATGAACGCCTGGACGGTGCGGATCGCTTTCATCTGTCCACCCTCATGTACCCAAATCACCGCAAACAGCAGCTCCGGGAGATCCGCCGCCTCAGGGAAGGACTTCCCTGCCGTGTGGTGTCCACCTCTCTGATCGAGGCCGGCGTGGATGTGGGTTTCCCGGCGGTATTCCGCGAGACAGCGGGCCTGGACTCTATTCTCCAATCCGCCGGGCGCTGCAACCGGGAGGGAAAGCGCTCCCCTGCGGAGAGCGTCGTCCGGATTTTTGATGGGGAAGAAAAGATTCCTCCCCTCTTTTCCACTGCTGTCGGCGCCGGTCGGGAGGTGATGGCCCGCCACAAGGATATCTCCTCCTCAGCGGCCATCCATGATTATTTTGAACGTCTCCTGGACCCGAAAGGGAAAGACGCCCAGGATGAAGAGTGGATCCTTCCCCTGATCCAAAGTGAGTTCTTTCCATTCCGCACGGTGGCGGAGCGTTTCCATCTCATCGACAGCCCTACCCGCATGGTCTATATTCCTCTGGGAGAAGGCGCCGCTCTCACGGAGCGGCTGCGGGCCGGCGAGAGCGGCCGGTCGCTGTTCCGGCAGCTGGGGCAATACGGTGTTTCGATCTACGAGCAGCACTTTGCTGCCCTGGAGACGGCAGGGGATCTGGAAGTACTGGAAAACGGCGCGGCAATCCTGCGCAGCACAGCGCTATACTCCTCTGAAACCGGCCTTTCTCTAAGAGCCGACAGTGGAAAAGGACTGTTCATCTAATACAAAGTCAGAAATCGAAAGGAGTGACGCCTATGTCCATCAAGCTGGAGGTTTGGGGAGCGTATGCCCTGTTTACCCGTCCGGAGATGAAGGTGGAACGGGTCAGCTATGACGTGATGACACCCTCGGCCGCCCGGGGACTGATCGAAGCCATCTACTGGCACCCGGGAATGCGCTGGTGCATCGACCGCATCCATGTCTGCGCCCCCATCCGCTTCACCAATCTGCGGCGCAACGAGGTCAAATCTACCATCCCTGCCCGCACTGTCCACGCCGTGATGGCGCAGGGAAAAGGGGAACTATATCTGAGCACATCGAAAGATATCCAGCAGCGGGCTGCCCTGCTGCTGCGGGACGTACATTATGTAAGCGTGGGTTGAAATCCACAGCCATAACAGGGATGTCAGGAGACAAAGTCGCTTCCCTCACAGGAAGCGCGGATTGAAATACCCCTCCGAGGATCTCTCCGAGCTGCCCCCATGACTGCCGCCCCCTCACGGGGAGGCGACGGATCCATTTGGTTAGAGATGCAAAAAGAGCACGGCACCTGATCGGTGCCGTGCTCTTTTGCCCGCAAAGCCGGATTTCGGGAGACCGTATTCTTATGGACAGGGACCTTCTGAATAACAAAAGTGGTTCTTTCCCATTTTCTTGCTTTTGTACAAAGCCATATCCGCCTGACAGATGCTCTCCTCAAAAGAAAAATTCTCCCCGCTGACAAACGCAATTCCTGCGCTGCATGTAATGGGTTCACTCTCATCCTTCTGCAAGGCGGACAAAAACGACTGGACCCGTTCTTCCAAGGCAGCGCGCTGAATGCCTCCTTTGATGAATACCATAAACTCATCGCCGCCAAGGCGTCCAATCAGGTCATCGCTTCGGAACACGCTTTTCAGCAGCTCCGTAACCCGCCGGAGGGCACGATCGCCCTCCAGATGTCCGAAACGGTCATTGATACGTTTGAAATTATCCACATCCAGCAAAATCATGATGCCTTGCCGGTTCTGCCCCACATCGGACATGTATTCCTCCACTTCACTTCTGAAAGTGGTCCGGTTATACACATGGGTCAGCGGGTCCCGACGGGCCGCATCCCGGTGGGCCAATTCCCGGCGCATTTGCAGGTCAATGTTCCTAAGATGCAAAAGGGCATATGTGTTTTCTGTAAATTCCTCCCGGAACGTATGCGCCACCAGTTCCACCCAGATCCAACGCCCGTTCAAAAGGCGCTGATAACGCATCCGGTGGGTATCCGGCGGCGAAGAAAGCAAACCTCTCCAGTCGGTTCCAGGCAGGTTATCCGGCGGCAGCTTATCGTAAAGCCGCACCTGCTCTTTCGCCTGCTCCATCATGAAGGGCAGGATGCCCTCCTTGCCAATGTTCGCTTTCTCATATCCGGCCCACAGGCCGCCCGCCGCCCGGATCTGTTTGCTCTCCAGATCCACTTCCGCATAGGCGATCGCATCCGACAAGCTGGCGCGGTAAAAGTCCCGGATCCGCAGATTCTCCAGCTGCAGCACCCGCTTCGGATCTGCGGTGTCCAAAAACACCATCACAGAAGCGGCATTCTCATCTTCGGCGTCCATATGACGGATCCGCAGATTGAACCACTCGTAATTTCCCGTCTTGCCCCGCAGCAAAATCTCCTCGTTGTCCAGATCAGGACGGTGCTCCGGGTCTTTGAACAGCTCCATAAATCTCTGTGCAAAGTGAGGATGCACCATACCGTCGTCCACCCAGCACTGGGGGAAATGCTCCTGAACGGACTCGCTTCCCTCCAGCAGCATCCGCCGCGTATGAAAACTGATACGTCCTGTATCCTGATCGAATTCAAATATCTCTCCCGCGCTCTCGTCCGGCAGACAGCTTGCACGCTCCATTCCGGAGATAATCCGGTGATATCCCTCCAGGCAGATCATGCCGTCGGCGTCCTCGCTGCGGACCCCGATGCAGCGCACCATCACCTCTCCCAAAGTGGGGTGCATCCACGGATACTCCAGCTGGACCACGCGTCCGGACTTTATCATCTCCCCCACGGCTCTGTCCACATACGGGAAATAGCTCTCCTTGATCCGCCCATGCCAGTACTGGTAGCACTCCTCCGGCGGAAGCTCCTCTTCCAGCCCCAGGACGCGCCGCATCGTCTCGTCTGCGAACATCTCGCACCGTCCCTGTTTCGGCTCCATGCGGATGAACCACAATCCCAGTTCCGTATTTTTCAATACGTCCCGGTAATGCAGATTCAAAAGCTCTCCCAGCCGCTCTTCCGTCTCATTGTGGCGGAAGCGATTGTTCAGGAACAGCACCAGCATCCGGATCAGGCTGTCGTCCTCCATACAATGGCGCGGATTGTCCACGCCCAGGAAGCAGGTCATGGTATTTTTCTGCCAGATGGGCGCAGCTAGCAGTCGATGGATGCCCTGTGGGTGCAGGATCTCCCATTCCTCCGGCGCAGTCTCTTTCAATTCTTCCATATCGGAGATCACGACCGCCTTTTGCTGGCTGAAAATATCCATCCAGCGCCGCAGGACGGATACGGGGAGCTTTTGCAGATTCTCCTGCTCGGACTCCACCCCCTCCCGGTTCCACTCGTAGGTATTGTTCCAGAACTCCTGCTCCGCTTCGTCCGGCTCAAAGATATAAGCGCGGTCTGCCTGATAAAACTCTCCCACCAGCTGCAGCATATGAAGCGTGGCACGCTTCATATCCGAATCTTCGGCAAGCACCTGGGCGCAGGCCAGCACGCTCTGTGCAAAATCCAGCTTCTCCCGCACCCGCTGGCTGACCATCTCATGCTCCGAGACATCGATGGCGATCTCCAGCCGGGCCACCTTGTTCCTCCAGGGGATCAGCTTATCCTTCAAGATAAAATGCCCGTTGAGCAGCTTGTTGTCCCGCTCCCAAATGTAAAAGCTGTCCCTTTTCAAGCAGTCATTGGTACAAAACGAACAGGGGTCATCCAGGCCCTGGAGCACCTTGTAGCATTTTTGCCCCTGGTAATCGTAGACCCCCGTCAGCCGCCGCCCCGCCGGATTCAGATAATACAGCTCATGGGTCACCAGGTCGCTAACATAAATGACCTCATCCATGGCATCCAGAACGGTCTTGAGCGTCTCCGGCGTGGACGCCACATCCATGGGAAATCGCGTGGGCATCCAGTGGAGTCCCCGCAGTTTCTTCTGGAACCGCTTCCGGGCCACATACGCCGGGCTCCCTTTCTGGATAAAGCACGCTGCAAACTGCTCGGCGGTATACGGTCTGTGGAACAAGAAGCCTTGCAGGAGATCCGGGTGGAGCTTTTCCAGCGTGGTCAGCTCTTCCCGGGTCTCCACGCCCTCGCAGCACACCCGGATCTGGGAGGAATGGGCCAGCTCGATCATATTGCTCAAAAGCCGGTAATTGTACGCACTGTGCTGGATGCCGCTGACAAAGCACCGGTCGATCTTGATCTCGTCGATCTCCATACCCTTGAGGTAGCCGAGGCTGGAGTACCCGGTTCCGAAATCATCCACCGAGATCTCGATCCCAGCCTCTTTCCACCGGTAAAAGATTTTGTTGTAGTGGGCGTAGTCCTGAAGCTGCATGCTCTCTGTGACTTCCAGCGTCAATGCCTCACCGGCCAAGCCGCTTTTTTCCACTACCTCCAGCACCGTCTGGGTGATGTTCTTCTGCGCCAGCTGCACATAGGAAATGTTGACGCTGATGTGCATTTTGGGAATATTCTCCCGCCACACACGGCATTGGCGCAACGCCGTCTCCAATACCCACAGCCCCACCTGGCAGATCATCCCCGTCTGCTCCAGCACCGGGATGAACTCCTGGGGGCTGACCGCCCCTCTGGTCGGGGAGGTATAGCGCAGCAGCGCCTCAGCGCCGAAGATATCATAGCTGCGGGAATAGATCTGGGGCTGATAACATACGTAGAAGCCCTCGAAGCCATTCAAAATGCTCTGGCGGATCTCCTCTTGCAGCTCAATGGTACTGAGCTTTTCTCCGTAGTCCTTCTGGGAGAAAAATGCCAGGGTATCCTTTCCCGTTCGCTTGGCCTTGTCCAGCGCCTCTTCTGCATACTGATACAGGGAGCTGGGGTCCTCACTGGCATGGTGGTGATATGCCACGGCACCGGCCGAAACCGTGCAGTGATCTTTCAGAAGCTCCCGCACCCGCTCATAAAACGCCTCTACCTCCGGAAGATCTGAAACCGGGAGATTCACCGCAAAGCAGTCGCCGTTGATCCGGTAGATCCTCAGTCCTGTATCCACACATTTTTCCAGGGTATCCGCCACCGTCTGGAGGAGCCTGTTGCCGAAATCCCGGCCGTGCCGGATGTTGATGTTTTTCAGATTGTCAACACCCAGCAGCACCAAAAAGCAGGGCTTTCCCTCTGCCAGGACCAATTTGATATCCTTTTGCAGTCTGCCGGAAGTGAACGATCCGGTCAGTGCGTCCACCTCACCCGCCAGGACCGTATCGGAGATCCGCCCGATCATCCGAATGGGATGCCCCTGCTGGTCCAGCTGACACTGACCGCGGCAGCTGATCCAAACCCGGTTTCCCTCCCGGTCCACCAGCCGGTACTCGGTATTGTGCTTTTTCACCTCGCCCCGGCGGAGGCTGTCAAACTCCGCCAGCAGCATAGGCAAATCTTTTTCATAAACCACCCTGCACCAATCTTCCACGCTGCAGATGGTCTGCCCCGGCTCCATGATGGCATAGCGCTTCCAGATGGGGCCCGGGAAATAGATCTTGTCTTCCTTGAAATTCCAGGAAAACAGATAGTCATCGGTGCTGTCACTCAAAAAACGCAGAACCTCCAGCTGCGTTTGAATGACTTCCCGGTCTTTTTCGTTCGCTTCCAAAAACGGTCTCCTTTCACGGCGTTCTCAGTGCCGTCTGTCCCATCCACGCAGCTGGAAAATGTTTCGTTCAGAGTTACTGGCCGGAAATTTCACCCTGGCTCTGGCCGTCTGCCTGCTGCGTCAATTCTGTCCAGATATGATTCACTTCTTCCATGCAGCTGAAATACAGGCTGGTGAGAAGATTTTTGGGGATCTCCAATTCATCGGCCAGTTGGTCGATCTTCCCCCAGTCCGCCCGCTCATAGCTCAGCGCCAGATCATAGAGCATTCCGCAGCGGCCCGTGTGATGGAGCAGCGCCTCCTTGATCTCCTCCCGGACGGGGATCTGCTCCAGGATCTCCTCCATAGGCGCATCAATGAGGCAGTTGAGCGTGGAGAACATGCCCATGAGATAGGCCTCCGGCTTGGAGATGGGCATATCCTTTGCGTAGTTCATCAGACTGCTGCAAAACGATGCCCGCATGAAGGAAAGGCGCAAAAACTCCTCCGCGCCCTCGTCCATCTGATTTTCCGCATTGCTGGCACTGAGCAGATACACCCACTGCTTGAGATCCTTGAGGCCCACGGTCATAATGGCCTGACGCACGGAGGTCACCCGCCGGCGCATGGAGAAATAGCGGGAGTTGGCGATCTTCAAAAGCCCGTAGGTCAGCGTGGCATCCACGGAGATGATCCGCTCGATCTCCTCCACGTCCGGATCATCCGCCAGCACCGCTACCATCAATCGGAAGAAGTTGCTTTGCAGATAGCCGCTGTTATGGGTCTTTTGCATCATCTTCTCCGCCACAAAAGAGCCCTCCATGGCATCCGCCTTGAGCTTTATGGCCCGCTGGTACAGCGCATCGGTGTCGATGCCCACCGCCACACACCGCTTGTCCATACTGTGGGCAATCTCGATGATGTTTTTGAGAGTGAGCTCCGGCATATTGCCGAAGTTGAGCTTGATGTAGTCGATGCTGTCCATCAGGGCCAGATAACGGGGCGCGAACTGGAACTCATTGACCGCGATCTTATAGCCGTCCTTGGCGTACTGGTGGATCATGTGCATGGCCAGCGGATGGATGATGACGCTGTCATCGATCTGGATCACCAGCTCATCCTTGCTGAACAGGCGTGGCGTCTTTTTCATCAGGAGCGTGGTGGTAAAGGTCATGAAATTCAGCGTGCCCCGCAGCAGCTTGTCCGTATTGAGGGTGAGAAAATTATAAATGGTATCCGCCGCCGCAAAGTCGTTGGCGTGCTCAGCGGATTCGCCGCCGAACGCCTGGTTTTCCCCGTGGTACTGGATCTCGTATCCGATGATGCGGTTGGACGGATCCTTGATGGGCTGGCGCACGATGTACTTGCTGCTCACTGGTTCGTACCTCCCTGCTGGCTGTCCCTGCTCTTTTTCAAGAGCTCATCCAAAATTTCGATCAGGTGCCCGATCTCCGGCTTGCTCAGTTGCTCGTCGGCTCCCACCTGCTTGCCCTTGAGGCGCATTTCCTCCGTAATGAGGGACGAGAAGATCACCACCGGGATGGAGCGGAACTTGGGATCGGTCTTGATGAGCTTGGTAAGGCGGTGTCCGTCCATCTGCGGCATTTCCAGATCCGTGATGATGAGCGCCACATGGCTCGCAAGATCCTCGCAGTCCTTCAGCTGGCGCAGGGCCTCCCAGAGCTCGCTGCCATTGGGGAACATGGTCACATTTTCATATCCTGCCCGGGCCAGCGCCGTCTGGATCATTTTGGTAAGCAGGATGGAGTCCTCCGCCACCCAGATGGGGCTGGTACTGCGCTCCCGCTTGCCCAGGGCGTCCACCTCGCTGAGCTGGATGCTGGTCTGGGGCGCGATCTCCGCCACGATCTTCTCGAAGTCCAGGATGCTGACCAGATTCCCGTCGCACTGGGCGATGCCGGTGGTCACGCCGTCGGTGCCGCCGGAAATGGTGTTGTCCGGCTTGTGGATGTCCTTCCAGGAGATGCGGCTGATCCCCACCACGGTGTGCACCCGGAAGGCCACAAACATCTTGTTGAAATTCGTGATGATGAACAGGTCCTTGGGGCCCTTGGCACACTCCCGGCCTGTCAGATACTTGGGAAGATCCACTACGGTGATGACAATATCCCGCGGCTTGAAGATTCCCTCCACCGCAGGATGTACATGGGGCATGGGCTTCACCGTATCGGAGAGCATGATCTCCCGTACCTTCGCCACATTGATGCCATAGAGGTTATCATTGATGGTAAACTCCATGATCTCGATTTCATTCGTGCCGGTCTCCAGCAAAATGCCGTCTTTCTTTTCATTTCCCATAGCTCATCCCAACTTTCTATTGTGTTGTCTCCGGGGAAGCGTCAAAAAATCAATTCGGGCTTTCCATAGCTGCGGACGCACGCCTGCCCGGATTCCGTGTCAAAGAGCAGCGTGCGGGCGGTGCTGCCGCCCACATCCTCCCGCAGCAGACGGACGCCCTCCTTGCGCAGGATCATATGCGCGCTTTCGATATTGCGCTGGCCGATGTTGCCCAGGCTCCCGCCGCCCGGTACGTCGAACATTTTGGCGCCTCCGGCCATCTTGGCCACGATCCGGCCCCGCATGGCCCCCTGCTCCTCCATCTGCCGCAGGGTCTCCCGGATACCGGTGTCCGCGTACTTCAGCGGGGATTTCCGGTTGGTCTCCATGTTCAGCGGCAGCATCACATGCACCAGCGCCGCCAGACGGATCAGCGGATCGTACAGGCAGATGCCCAGACACGAGCCCAGCGCATAGGTAATGAGCATTCCCTCTCCCCTGGCCATCTTCATGTCCGCAATGCCGACCACTAGTTTTTTATCCATCCAAAACACCCAGCTTCTTCAACAGGAAATTCAGCGAGCGGATGTCCGGAGAGAGCAGCAGCCGGCAGGGCACCTTCTGTCCGTCGCAGAGGAAGTCCGCGCCGATGGTCATGATATAATCCGACTGGCCGCCGAACTCCGCCATGGGCACCGTCAAAATGGCGCCCTGCATATCCACTGCAAACGCAGGCACCGTCAGCCGGGTGGTGATATCGGCCAGGCCCGACAGGGCATTGATGAACGTGGAGATCATGATGTTCCCCACCTCCACCAGCACCGAGCGGTCCAGCTCTGTCAGTTCCTCGTATCCGGCGACCCGCCGGCCCACCATCCGCTCCAGCACCAGATTCACAAAGTCCATCTGCTGGACCGAGAGCATGATGCCGTTGATCTCTCCGGACAGCTGCACCAGCACGCCGGCCGTGATGACCTCCGGCCCTCCGATCCAGTCGATGGCCTCATTATAGCCCATGATCCGCACCTCCGGCACGCTGATGCGCACCTCGCTTTCCAGCATGCTGGAAAGCGCCGTGGCCGCGTTGCCCGTACCGATGCTGCCGATCTCCCGGATGGTGTCCAGCTCCAGTCCGTCCAATTCCTCATACGTCTTCATAGCTGCCCTCCGTTACACGTTGGCCAGGCCGTTGACCGTCGTCTCCACCTCGTCGGCTGTGGCGACCATTTTCAGGGCGTAGCTGTACGATCTCTGGGCTTCGATGACGCCGGTCAGCTCCGTGGCAAGGTCTGCGTTGGAGCTTTCCAGATAGCCCCGCTGGAGCTTGGCGCCGCTGACCCAGACCGCGCCGTTCTTGTCGTTCATCAAGAACCGTTCACTGCCGGCCCGCTCCAGCCCGTCCTGGTACTGGATGTTGAACACGCCCACCGGCAGGTCTGCCGCCGGGTCTGTGACCGCGATGGGATATCCGTCCTGTCCCAGCACCTGGCGGCCATCTCCATCGGAGAGGTAGTACTGGGTCTCCACGACCGGCTCTTCCCCGTCATCAGACTGCTGCTCCACCTGGAGGGGCGAGAGGGTAAAGGACCCGTCCCGGGTGAAGGACACCTCTCCGCTGGCGGGATCATAGAGCGCAAAAAAGCCGTCTCCCACAATGGCGTAGTCCAGCTGGCGGCCGGTCTGCTCCAAGGGGCCGGCGGAGAAGTTGCTGCCGGTCAGGGCCAGACGGCTGCCGCTGCCCCTGGGCAGCTGACTGCCATCCGCACCACCCAGCATCCCGTACATCAGCGTCTGGAACGCAGGTGTCTGGGCCTTATAGCCGTATGTATTGACATTGGCGATATTGTTGGCATGGACATCCATGCTCCGCATCTGCTGCTGTGCGCCCACAGCGGCACTGTAAAAGCCCTGAATCATGGTCGTTCGTCATCCTTTCTTACAGACTGCCCACCTCAGTGGTGGCCTTGGTCAGCAGGGAATCATAGAGTTTGAGCACCTGGGCACCGCCCTGCAGCGTGCGCTGGGCCGTGAGCATCTGCGTCATCTCCCGCAGCATGTCCACGTTGGAGTCCTCCGTGTACTTCCAGAGCACGGTGGGCGTCTGGGCCGCCTGGGCCTGCTGGCCGCCCGCCTGGAACAGTCCGCTCTCTCCCTTGGCAAGCCGGCCGTTGTCCGCAAAGGTATAAATGCCGATCTGCCCCAGATAACTGCCCGAGTCCTGGTCGTAGAGCCTGCCGCTGGTGTCGGAACGGATACGGTCGGAAGAGAGGGTGATGGGTGCGCCGTCCTGCCCCAGCACCAGCCCGTGTCCGGTCAGGCACAGCTGTCCCTGGTCGTTAAGGGAGAAGTTGCCGTCCCGGGTGTACTCCACGCCGCCCTCCGTCTGGATGGCAAAGAATCCATCCCCCTGGATGGCAAAGTCCAGCGGCATCCCCGTTTCCGTAAAGCTTCCCTGGGTGTAGTCCACATAGAGCCTGTCCGGCGCCAGGATGTAGCTCTCGCTCCCGATCACCTGGGCGCCGCTTTTGTCCTTGTTTCCGATCCGGCTGATGAGGACCTCTCCAAAGGTCTTGTCCGTATAGGTCTCCGCCTTGTATCCGGCGGTGGAGAGATTGGTCATATTGTTGCCGATCACATCCAGGCGCCGGGTCTGGGACAGGATGCCGGATGTCAGATTATAAAACCCCTTTGTCATGTCATGACGCTCCTTTTCGCTGGGCCCTCAGGCCTCCAGATACTGCTTCATCCCCGCCCGCAGGCGCTGCAGCGCCCGGCTGTGGATCTGGGAGACCCGGGCGGCACTCACGCCCATCACCTGGGCGATCTCTTTCATGTTCAGCTCTTTTTCATAGTAGAGGGAAAGTACGATCTGCTCATTTTTGCGCAGAGAAGAAATCTGCTGGGCCAGGACGCTTTGCATTTCCCGGTTTTCAAATTCCTCCTGGGGAGAATCCGTCTCGTCCGCCTGGGCCAGGGACTTCTCCGCAGCACTGCCGCAGGCGTCCAGCACCGCTTCGAATGACACCAGGCCCGTTACGGCCGTCTCGGACACCAGTGCGTCGTACTGCTCCCGGGTCAGTCCCAGGTACTCCGCCACCTCACTGCTCTCCGGGTCGCGCCCCAGCTTGACGGCCAGCTCGTCCACCGCCCGGTTGAGTCTGGTGGCCTTCTGGCGCACCTGGCGGGGAAGCCAGTCCTGCTTGCGGGCAAGATCCAGGATCATGCCCCGCAGGCGCTTGGAGACATATGTTTCAAATTTGACGTTTTGGGAGGGATCAAACTTATCCACCGCGTTCAGCAGCACGATGAGCCCCTCCTGAACGATGTCGTCCAGCTGTGCAAAGCTGGAGTAAATACCGACCGCCTGGGCCGCCGTTCTCCGCACCAGGTCGGTAAAGCGCAGGACCAGCATCCACTTGAGCTCCTGATCGCCGGTCTTTTTATAGAGGAGCAGCAAAGACTGGTTGTCCAGCTTTTCCGCCTCCTCCCGGGACAAAGAGGGCTGGATATTCTGGGGAAGCTCCCGTATGGCCGCAGTCTGTTCCATTCTCCTTTGTCCCCCTTTCTTTAGGACTGCGCCTTCTGAGGCTGCAGGGTGATATTGCCGATGGCCTGAATCTGCACATTGCTGGTGATCTCACTGAAGGAGAGCACATAGATATCCGGGTAAAACTGGGCGATCATCCGGCTGAGGTACACCCGGATCACCTGACTGGTGAGCACGATGGGCGTTTGGGAAAGCTCCTGGAACTTCTTGCGCAGCTCGCCCAGCTGGGCCATGATCTGCTGCATAACGTCCGGGCTGAGAGCCAGGTAGACGCCCTGGTCGTTTTTCGTCAGGGCGCTGAGGATCTTCTTTTCCACCTCGGCGTCCAACGTCACCACCCGCATCTGCCCGTTTTCGCAGAAGCGCCGGGTAATGGTACGGCTCAGGCGGCCGCGCACCTGCTCGGTGACAATGTCCGGGTCCCGGTTGGGCCCCGCGTCCACGATAGCCTCCAGAATGAGCCCCAGGTCCCGGATGGGAACCCCCTCCTTGAGCAGCCCGCGCAGGATCTTTTCCAGCCCGCTGTAAGAGATGACCGACGGAACGGCGTCCGCCACCAGCTCCGGCTCCGTCTTTTTCAGGTTCTCCACCAGCTGCATGGTCTCCGCCCGGCCCAGAAGCTCGTGGGCGTGTTTTTTGATGACCTCCGTCAGGTGCGTGAGCATGACGGTCAGCGGCGTGATGACCGTGTAGCCGTAGATCTCCGCCATCTCTTTGTTCTCCGGCAGGATCCACTTGGAGGGAATGCCGTAGGCGGGCTCAATGGTCTCGATGCCGTCGATCTCCCCGCTGGGGTTGGGCGGCTCCAAAGCCAGATAGTAATCCACCAGCACCTCGCCCCGGGCCACTTCCTCGCCCCGGATGCGGATCACATACTGGTTGGTGCCCAGCGCCGCGCCGTCGTGCAGACGGATGGACGGGATGACAAAGCCCATGTCCTGGGCGTACTGCCGCCGGAAAATAACGATGCGGCTGATGAGCTTTCCGCCGCTGTTTTCGTCCACCAGGGGGATCAGGCTGTACCCGAACTCCATCTCGATGGGCTCTACCGGCAAAAGGGAGTACACATTGCTGATATCCTTGAAATACTCCGCCTCTCCGCCCGCGGCCTCCGCCGCAGATGCAACCTGGGCGTCTTCGGCAGCCAGCTGGGCACTCTCGGTGGCCTTGGCCTCCTCCATTTTCCGGCTTCCCACCGCGCCGGCGGCGCTGAGTACGCCGCCCACCAGCAGCAGCGGCAGCGTGGGGGTGCCGGGAAAGATCCCCAGCAGCAGCAAGATGACGCCGGTGGCCAGAATGGCCCGGGGCTGGGCCTTGAACTGGCTGATGACATCGGTGTTGAGGCTGCCGTCGGACACAGACCGGGTGACGATCATGCCCGTGGCGGTGGAGATCATCAGAGCCGGCAGCTGGGATACCAGGCCATCGCCGATGGTGGCGATGGAGTAGACGTTGAGCACGGTGGCGATATCGCTTCCGCCCTGGACCACGCCGATGATGAGGCCCGCCACAAAGTTGATGGCTGTGATGATCAGCGACATAATGGCGTCGCCCTTGACGATCTTGGTAGCGCCGTCCATGGCACCGTAGAAGTCCGCTTCCTTCTGGATCTTGTACCGGCGCATCCGGGCCTCTTTTTCGTCAATCAGACCGGAGCTCAGATCCGCATCGATGGCCATCTGCTTGCCGGGCATGGCGTCCAGGGTAAAGCGGGCGGCCACTTCGCTCACCCGCTCGGCGCCTTTGGTGATGACGATGAACTGCACCAGCACGATGATGAGAAAGATCAGCACGCCAATGACGATATTCCCCTGGGTGATGAGGTTGCCGAACGCCTTGATGACAACGCCGGCCTCGCCGCCGTCCCGGAGGATCAGGCGGGTGGAGGAGACATTGAGTCCCAACCGGAACAATGTGGTCACCAGCAGCAGCGATGGAAAAATGGAAAACTCCAGCGGCTCGGAGATGCTCATGGTGATCATCAGGATCATGATAGACAGCGCGATATTCAGGATGATCAGCACATCCAGCACCGGAGCAGGCAGCGGGATGACCAGAAACAGGACGATGACCACCACCATCAGCGATATGCCATTGTTCAAAATTCGTTTCATATGCCCTCAGCAATCCGTTTTTTGTTACATTCTGTTATTGAGGCGGTACAGGTACACCAGCACCTCCGCCACGGCGTTATACAGCTCCGGCGGGATCTCCCGTCCCACCTCTCCGGAGGCATAGAGCGCCCGGGCCAGCGGCACATTCTCCACCACCGCCACCTTGGCCTCCTCCGCCACCTGGACGATCCGCAGCGCCAGGGCATCCTGCCCCTTGGCCAGTATCACGGGCGCGGCGTCCTTTTCCGGCTTGTAGCGCAGCGCCACGGCGAAGTGGGTGGGGTTTCGGATGACCACGTCCGCCTCCGGCACGCTCTGCATCATGCGGGACTGGGCCATTTTCCGCTGGAGCTCTTTGATCCGTCCCTTGACCTGGGGATCGCCCTCGGTCTGCTTGAATTCCTCTTTGATCTCCTGCTTGCTCATCCGCAGCTGCCGCTCGTAGTCCCACCACTGGTAGAGGAAGTCCGCCGCAGCCAGCACGGCATAGGCCACAACGATCCGGATAGCCATCTGGACCGCCAGATCCATCAGGTACGCGCCGCCGGTATCCACATCTGTGAACATCAGCTTGGGGAAGGTGTTCACCACGCCCTTGAGGAAGCTGTAAATCAGGTACAGCAGCGCCAGGATCTTCAAAACGCCCTTGAGCGCCTCCATCAGGCTCCGCATGGAAAACAAGCGCCGGAAGCCCTGAATAGGATCGATCCGGCTGAACTTGGGCCGCAGTGCCTCGCCGGCCACCAGCATTCTGGTCTGCAAAAACGTGGCCGCGATGCCGGCCACCGTGGAGGCGCCCAGCAGCGGTCCGGCCGACCAGGCCAGTGCCTTGAGAAACTGCCCCGTCAGCTGACCGGTTCCGGAGAATTCCCCGCCTTTGTCAGATCCCGCCATGGAGATGCACATGCGGAAAAAGCGGCCGATCTCCTCGCCCGCCTTCGGCGCGCTCAGTGCCAGCACCGCGATTCCCACGATGAGCACCGCCACGGAGACCGCGTCGTTGCTCATGAAGACATTGCCCTTCTTGCGCTCGTCCCGGCGCTTTTTCGGAGTCGCCTTTTCGGTTTTCTGGCTGTCCGCCACCGCTCGTCACCTCCTGCGGCGCCTGCGCCGCTTATCCGGCACCTGCAATCACCTGCAGCATCCCGCCCAGGGTGTCCAGCATGTTCTTCTCCACGTCCAGCAAAAATTCGTTGATGGGCGTGAGGAATGCCAGCAGCAGCACCAGTCCGATGATGATTTTCAATTCCATATTGATGACAAAGGCGTTGATCTGGGGGATCGCCTTCATCAAAATGCCCATGCCCAGCTCTCCCAGCAGCTCCGCCGCCAAAATGGGGAGCGCCAGCTTCACCGCCAGCACCATGCAGGCGGCAAACACCTCCACTACCCCCGAAACCACCGCCGATCCCAAGGACACGGTCCCGTAGGGGACCACGCTCCCGGAGGAGAGGAAGATCCGCAGCAGCGTGTAATGCCCGTTTTCGGCGAAAAACGTCAGCACCAGCAGCACATTGAGCAGCGAAGTCGTCACCGTCATGTTCACCTGGCTGCTGGAGTCATACACCTGGGCCATGTTCAATCCCATCTGTGCGTCGATGACCTCGCCGCCCAGCTGCACCACGGAGAAAAAAAGCTGCATCACAAAGGCCAATATCACTCCCACGCACAGTTCCAGCAAAAGGCGCACCACCAGCTCCACCACCGTGGCCGGCGCCGTCACCGCGGCATCCTCCGTGGTCCAGACAAAGACGGAGAGCACCAGTGCAAACCCCGCCTTTACCAGGCTCGTCAGATTGTTTCTGCCGAAGAGCGGGTTTGTGAACACAAATCCGCTCACCCGCATGGTGATCAGCTCAAAAAGATACAGGGCGTTCCAATCCATGCCGCAGGCTCCTCACATCAGCGTAAACAGATACCGGGTGAAATCCTGAAGGGTCTCCAGCATCCAGCCGCCGCCCGCCAGCAGCACCAGAATCACCACCAGCAGCTTTAAAATAAAGGAGAGGGACTGCTCGTGGATCTGGGTCACTGCCTGGAAGATGGCCACCAGGATGCCAACCAGCATGCTCAAAATCAGCATGGGCGCACCCAGCTTCAGTGCCACCACGACGCCCTCGCGCAGAATATCCACCGTTTCCATGCCTATCCTCCCGCATTATTGGAATCCCTGCACCAACGTGGAAAACAGCAGGTTCCAGCCGTCCAGGCTGATGAACAGCAACAGCTTGAACGGCATGGAGATCATGGACGGCGGCAGCATGATCATGCCCATGGACATCAATGCAGAGGCCACCACCACGTCGATGAGCAAAAAGGGGATGTACAAATAAAAACCGATCTCAAAGGCTCTTTTGAGCTCCGTGGTCATAAAGGAGGGCACCACGATCCGCAGCGGCAGCGCCATCGCCCCCTCCTGGTCCTCCGGGACACTCTGCCCGGCCAGATCGCAGAAGAGCTTCAGGGAACTTTGCTCCGTGTTGCGGAGCATGAACTCCTTCAGGGGCACCTCCGCCCGGTCCACAAACTCCTCCTGGGTGATCTGTTCATTCACATAGGGCTCATAGGCCGTGGTCTGGATCTCGCTGATGACCGGGGACATGGTAAAGAGCGTGAGAAACAGCGCCATGCCCACCAGCACCATATTGGGCGGGTTCTGCTGCAGTCCCATGGCAGAGCGCAAAAAGGAAAAGGAGATGATGTACCGGGTAAAAGAGGTCATCATCACGATGATAGAGGGCAGCAGCATCACCAGCGTGGTCATCAGGAGGATCTGCAGCGTCTGCACATTGTCCCCGTTTACATTGATCAAGCTATTACTCAACTTCCTGCCTCCTTACGGTCTGCGCTGCTCCAGTACCCGGCGCAGCGCCTCTCCGAACCGGAGCCCCTCGCCGCCGTTTCCGCCGGTCCCCTGCTCCGGGCCGGGCGCAAGCCAGTCCCCGGCCTCCTCTTTGGTCAGCACCCGCAGACAGGAGATGCTGCCGGAGGTCACTCCCAGCAGGTAAACCGTCTGGCCCACCCGGGCCAGCACTAGGCGCTGATCCCGCCCCAGGGGCAGCTGATCCAGCACCTCCATGCGCCCGCCCATTTTTCGTCTGAGTGCCATGTGGCCTGCTATATGGCGGGTGGACCAATAGGCCAGCACCAACACGCCGCAGGTCAGGAGCAGCGCCCAGAGCACCTGGCCGATCGCCTCCAACGCTTTCACGTCCGTATCCTCACGGGTTGCCCACGATGGAGCTGACGGTCTTGAGCAGCCGGTCCGGCTTGAAGGGCTTGACGATAAAATCCTTGATGCCCGCCTGCACGGCCTCCATCACCATGGACTCCTGGCCCATGGCGGAGCACATCACCACATTGGCATTGCTGTCCTTGGCTCGGATGGCCTTGAGGGCCTCCAGGCCGTCCATGTTGGGCATGGTGATGTCCATCAGCACCAGGTCGGGCTTGATCTCAAAGTACTTTTCCACCGCGTCATTGCCGTCCACTGCCTCGTAAATATCCGTATAGCCGCTCTTGGTCAGCGTATCCCGGATCACCTTTCTCATGAAGGCCGCATCGTCCACAACCAGAATCTTAGCCATGCTCTTTCATCCTTTACATTTTTGTATTAACGGGCTCCCGCCCAGGGTCAGTTCTTATTGAAAAGTTCCGTGCGCTTGAGCACCTCGGTGATCCGGACGCCGAAGTTGTCGTCGATCACCACCACGTCGCCCCGGGCCACGCAAAGCCCGTTGACAAACAGGTCCACCTGGTCTCCCGCCAGCTTGTCCAGCACCACCAGCGATCCCTTGGACAGTGCCAGGATGTCCTCCACCTTCCGGCGGGTACGTCCGATCTCCACAGAGATCTCCAGCGGGACGGACATGATCATCTCCAGGTTGTCCGCCTGCTCCTTGCCCAGCCGCTCTTCCGCATCCAGAGGCGGAAGCTGCACCGGCTTGGTACTGATCACCTTGGGGTCCGGCGCATAGGCCGGCTGAGCCGGCACATAGACAGGCTGCACGGGTGCGGCCTGCGTCTGCACAGGTGCGGGCGGTGTCGCGGGCTGCGCGGGCTGGCCGGCACCGGAAGCGCTGTTTGCAGCCAGGAGCCGCTCGATCTCCTCCTGGCTGAGCACCGCCCCGCTGCTCTGGGTGCCCTGAGCCGCCTCCTGCTGGGGCGGGCCAGGGACAGGCTGAGGCGTCTGGGTCTGCTCCGGGACCGGAGTCTCCGCAGGAGCACTCTGGGCCGGGGCTGCCGCCGCAGAGGCGCTGCCCTCCTTGGGGTCACCGAAATTCATCTCAAATCCCGCCAGCAGCTCCCTTGCCAGGTCCACGGACATCACATTGACAAACTCGCTTTTGAGGATATTCTCGATGCCCAGCATGAACCGGACGACCACCAGGTTCCCGGACTCCGCGGGGAAATGCTCCTTTTTGAACTGCTCGATATCGTCCAGGGCAAAGGACTGGGGAGTGGAGATGTTGACGGGGTAGCCCAGGAAATCCGACAGGGCGGTGGACGCCGCGCCCATCATCTGGTTCATGACCTCGCACACGGCGCTGATGGTCAGATCGTTGAGCTCGAACTCATCGTCCGGCGTCTCGCTGCCCATCAGAATGTCCACGATGGTCTTTACGTCGCTGCGCTTGAGCAGCATGATGTTGCTGCCCTCCAGTCCGGAGACGTACTTGATCTCGATGCCGATGGCGGGCTCCAGTTCCCCGATGCTGAAGTCCTCCACAGAGACCACCTGCACCTTGGGCGTGGTGATATCCACCCGGTGATCGAGCATATTGGAGACGGCGGTAGCCGAGGAACCCAGGCTGATATTCATGAGCTCGCCGATGGCGTCAAGCTCCATCGAATTAAAGACTGTTTGACTCATGCTCCTTATTTCTCCTCTCTTTTCTGGATGTGACAGGTCTCCGCGATCTTAACTGCCATATTTCCACCCTGAGTCCCCAGCTTGCCGCTGAACCAGGGCTGATCGCCGATATAAAGATAGATGGGCTCCTGGGTGGAGTGTCCCAGGTCGATCACATCCCCCACATTCAACTGATAGATATCCCGCAGGGTGACATCGGTGCGGCCCAGTTCCGCCGTGATCTCCAGATCGGAGTCCCGGAGGATCCCCATGATCTCCTCGGTGTTGTTCTCGCCCGATCCGCGCCCCACCTGGTTCATGGCGGCGATCTTTGCAAAAATCGTCGTCAGCATGGTTCCGGGCAGGCAGATGTTCATACGCCCGGAGGCATTGGGGAACCGCAGGTTGATGCCGATGATCACCACCGTCTCATCCAGTCCGATCAGCTGCACCAGCGTGGGATTGGACTCCACCCGGCGGTAAGCGAAATTCAAATCAATGTAATTTTCCCAGCTGCTCCCCATCACGCTGATAAAGTCCTTGACGATATTCTCGTAGAGCTTGAGCTCCACCGTGGTGAATGTGTAGCCGGAGGGAACGGCGTCGCTTCCGTCGCCGTCTCCGCCCATGAGGCGGTCCATCATGTTGAGCATCAGGGCGGTGCTGAAGTGCAGCAGCACGGGCGCCTCCTCGCTTTGGATCTGCCCGTCCATCTCCACATCCGCCAGCGTCAGGACGTCGCCGTCGGACAGGGCGTTGGAAAATTCGTAGTACCGCTGCTCCTCCACAGACTCCACCGAGATCTCGCAGGGGGTATGCAGCAGTCCGTTGATCCGGGAGTTGACGATACGGGTGTAGTTCTCAAACACACCGCAGATCATCTTCAGCCGGTCTTTCGTAAACTTCCGCGGACTGTAAAAGTCGTATTTTCGGTATTTTTTCTCTGTACTCTGTTCTTCCTGGCCAAGTTTCATCTCACCGCTGCGGGCGGCGCTCAGCAGCGCGTCGATCTGGCTTTGGGACAATACTTCCGCCATTGGCTACTCCTCCTGGCCGGAGCCGGTCCGGGTGCTCTCCTGGCCCTCCTGGCCGGAGACCCAGCTGACGCCCTCGCCCAGCCCGCTGTCCTCTCCGGACCGCATCGTGTAATACTGGGTGATGTCATCTCCGATCCCGCTTTGAAGATCCAGTCCCGTCACAAGCAGCTCCACCCGCCGGTTCTGGGCCCGGCCGTCGGCGGTGGCGTTGTCCGCCACCGGGCGCCACTGCCCGTACCCAACGCTCACGAGCCGTGCCGGATCGATGATGTTTTTTTCCTGAAGATAAACCGTTACCACCGCTGCGCGGTTGGTGGCCAGGAACCGGTCCACCTCCGGACGGTTGGGTTTGTCGGCGCTGGCCTGGGCCGTATGGCCCAGCACCCGGATCTCGTCTATGGACTCGCTGACGCCCGCGATGGACTGTGCCACCTGATCCAAAATCCTCTTTCCCTCATCCAGCAGCACATAGCTGTCGCCGTCAAAAAACACGGTATCGTCAAAGGAGACGAACACATAGCCGCTGCCGGCGGTAATGCTGATCTGGCTGGTGAGATTCTCCTGCTGGATGTATTGCTCCATGGCCTGGTAGAGCGCCTGGATATCGGCGTTCACCTGCTCCTGAGTCAGCTGGCCGGCACCCTCGGCACCGCCGGGATTCTGCTGAGCCTGGGCATCCGGATTGAACGACTCTACCAGAGCCATCCACTTTTGCTGATCCACGGAGGACATGGAGTACAACATGACAAAAAAGCACAGCAGCAGCGTCACCATATCGCCGTAGGTATCCATCCAGTTGGCACCGCCGCCTCCGCTATGTTTTTTCTTCATCTTCACACCTCCCCCTCTGCAGGGCCAATTTCTTACTTGCCGCGCTTTTTCCGGCGGCCGCCGCCATTGTCGCTCTGGGCGCCGTCCTCTCTGTCTTTTTGGTTCATGAAGGTCATCAACCGCTCCCGCAGGAATTTCGGATTCTCACCGGACTGAATGGCCATGATGCCCTCCACGATGATCTGACGGCACAGTACCTCTTCTTCGTCCCGGGCCGTCAGGTTTGCTGCAATGGGGTTGAAGATGACGTGCGCCAGGAAGGAGCCGTAAAAGGTGGTGATCAATGCCACGGACATGTTGGGTCCCAGGGAATCCATATCGGCGCCGTCCAGTGTTTTTAGCATATTGATCAGGCCGATCAGCGTTCCGATCATGCCGAAGGCGGGGGCCGCATTGGACCCCCGCTCGTACATAGCCACCACCTCCTGGTGGCGGGCAGAGGTCTGCTCGATGTCGTTTTCCAGAATGCTGCGCACCCGGTCCGGGTCGTTGGCGTCCACGATCAGCATGATCGCCTGCTTGAAGAAGGGATCGGTCTGCTCGTTTGCCTTCTCCTCCAGTGCCAGCAAGCCGTTTTTCCGGGCGATCTGCGCCAGCTCTACCAGCTGATCCACATACACGGCGGGATCAAACGCCTGGGCATGGAGCATGATCTTGATATGCTTGGGAAAGGACTTGGCCAGCTTGGGATAACACGCGATCACGACCGCCAGGGTGCCGCCCACGACGATCAGGATGCTGGACAGATCAAAGAAATGCCAGAGGCTGTCCGGCGTGAAGCTGAAGGTAAACATGGGGCTTTGCCCGGGGTTGATGCCGATGTTGACGATGATGCCGAACACGGTAAATACCAGCGCCAGGGCAATCCCGATTAAATACACTACGTTCATACGATGATCCCTTCTATCTTTTTCCCGCAGGGCGGACCGAATCAGCGCCGGTCAATGACGGAAATCTCCCGGTGGATGTCCTGCACCTTGGCGTTGTAATCCGCGATTTTCTGGATGATCTCCTCCACAGTGTCCCGCACGATGTAGTAGTCGTGGTTCATCATCACGATCTTGCACTCCGGGATCAGCTCGATGCACTCGATCTGGTTGTGATTGATCAAAAACCGTTCGTTGTTCATCTTTTTCAGTACGATCATGGGGCATCCTCCTCTCACACACCCCGCCCGGGGGACCCCGGGCGGGGAAGTCCGCATTTTATCAGCGCTTGATATTGACCAGTTCTTCCAGCATGGAGTCGGTGACGGAGATGATCCGGGTATTGGCCTGATAGCCCCGCTGATAGACGATCATATTGGAAAACTCCGTTGCAAGATCCGTGCCGGACCCCTCCAGATAGGAGGTCATGATGCCGGTGCCGCTCTTGGCAGAGAGCATGGTGTCCGGATCGGTGTTGTTGTTTCCATCCTGGATCTTGCTGTTGTTCAGATAGCCGGTAACAGCACTGTTGGGCGCGCTGAGGGTGATGTCTCCGGCGGCGTCGCCGGCGGTGTAGTAGGGACCGTCGGTGTGGAGAAGTCCGTTGGGATTATCCACATTGGCCAGAGCCAGGTATCCCACCACCACCGGGTCACCGGTATCCTTGTTGGTGCAGGTGATCTTTCCGTTGGCGTCGATGCTGAGGTTTTCATAGTCGATGTAGCCGTCCACATCCGTGGTGGGGTCCACGTTTTTGCCGGTGTCATTGTCCACGCCCACGTACACGGCGTCGCCCAGCGTATCGGCGGCGGTGGACTTCATGGGCAGCCGGATGGGCACCAGTGCCGTGCTGGTGTTGCCCACGGTGGTTCCGGCGTCACCGCCCGCAGTGGGGTCGGCCAGGGCGCTGGTCAAAAAGCCGTAGACCACGCTGCCGCTGGTCTTGTCCACCAGGTATCCGTCCCGGAACTCAAAGTTGCCCACCCGGGTCAGCGACAGCCCCTTGACGCTGTCCATGCTGTCGATGTCCGTGCCCTTGGCGCCCACCAGGAAGAAGCCGTCTCCCTTGATGGCGCAGTCCGTGGGCAGACCCGTGGGGCTCAGATCGCCGGTGGACATGTCCAGGTCGATGGTGCCCACGCTGCAGCCGTAGCCGATCTGCTGGGGGTTGGTGCCCCCGGTGGTGGTGGTAGCGCCGGAGCCGGCGCTGAGGGTGTTGTAGATGCTCTCCTTGAACGTGACCCGCTGGGCTTTATAGCCGTATGTATTGACGTTGGCAATATTGTTGCCCACAACGTTGAGCGCCTGCATATGCGTCTTCATGCCGGAAATGGCCGCGCTCATTGCTCCTGTCATAGACATGGTGTATCTCGCTCCTTATCTTGGTCTTGAAAAACGTACGCCGCCGGGAAACCGTCATTCAGGCGGTCCCCAGAGCCTCCTTCCGGTCCTGCCCTCTGTGCCTCACAGGAACACGGCGCCGTCAATATTGGTAAAAATGCTCTCTTTCATCTCGTCTTCCGACAAAGCGGTGATGACCCGTCCGTGGGGGACGTTGACAATAAACGCCAGGCTCTGGTCCAGGGCCAGGATGTTCTTGGCCCCCTTGGCCTCCGCCCGTTCCACGGAATCGTTCAGCCGGTCCAGCAGTGTGGGAGTCAGTGTGATCCCCCGCTCCTCCGCCCGGCTCAATGCGTGCTTGGAAAATTCCACCGTCTTTGCCCGCGCCTGCTCCAGTTCCTTTTGGAACACCGCGCCAAAGCTGCCATCCGCCGCGGCCGTGCTGCGTCCGGCGCCGCCCGGCACCGTGGAGCCCGGAACCGGTGAATGGACCGATCCGACCATTGGAATCCCTCCTTTGGGTTTTCACAGAGCCTGGGCGGCCTCTGCTCCGGTCTGGGAATCCCCCTCACCGGTCTGCGTATCCCCGCCGGTCTGTGTACCGTCTCCGTCCCCTGTATCGGGGACCTGCGGCAGCGTTCCCACCGCCATGATGCTGTTGAGGGGATACATCTGGTCATTGACAAAGATCACCGGCGTATTCTGATAGGTCCCGGTACCGGTGACCGTGCCCACGATCTCCTGTATATTTCCCTCGTCATCGTAAGATCCCACGGTGACCGTCTTGCCCACCAAAGAGGCGGCGTAGGTCATCGTGCTGGCGTCCGTCAGGTTATCCAGGCTGGTCTTTACGCTGCTCATCATCTGCACCACGGACATCTGCACCAGCTGGTTCACCATATCCGAGGGATCGGCAGCGCTGTCGATGGTCTGGTTCTGCATCTGCGCCACCATCAGCTGCAGGAAGTCTGTAAAGCTCAGTCCCAGATCCTCACTGGGATCGCTGACGGTATAGCCCATACTCTCCAGCTCTTCCTTCGACACGGCGCTGCTGCTGTCGGATGCGTAGGTCCCGGATGCGTAGCGCGTGTCCAGCGAAAGAGGCATAAACTCACTGCTCATGGTTTTCGTTCACTTCCTTACATGATCTCCTCCGTCCCTGCATCCACAAGGCCCAGCCGCAGCTGGTGGAGGAACGCCTCTGTATCCTGTTGGGGAGCTTGCCGCTGCTGCTGTTGCTGTTGCTGCTGGCGTCCGCCCTCCTGGTTTTGCTGCTGCCAGGACTGCTGGTCCTGTCGGGGCTGAGGGACCTCCACGCGGACCTGTCCGTGATTCCCGTCCTGAAGCAGCAGTCCCAGGGCACCGGCGTGATCTTCCAGCAGCTTGGCTGCCTCGGGATTCTCCGCCCGCAAAACCACATGGAGCGTGCCTTCCGGGGTGCGGTCAAATGCCGCTGTCACCGTGCCCAGGTGCTCCGGCGAGAGCCGGATCTCCAGGTGCTGTTCCCCGTTTTCCAGTCCGCGTTCCAGCGCTTTTCCCAGGGACTGCTCCAGCTGGGCCGGGGGAGCGGCGGTATCCACCGTGACGCTCTCGCCCACCTTCACCGGCATCTGCTCCGTCTGGCGGAACAGCGGCGCCTGCCAGGAGCCGGTGCGGTCTGTCACCTGCACATCCTCCCGCCGGTCACTTTGTCCGTTCTGCCGGTCCCGGGACGCGGCAAGCATGCCGTCCTCTCCAGCTGCGGAACTGTCCTGCTGTGCCGTTCCCTCCTCGGGAGCCTGCACGGCCGGGGCAATGGTCTTTGCCGCGGGGTCAGCCTGTACCGTATCGGCGGGCTGTGCCGTTGGGGACACCGCCGTCTGATCGGACAGGACAGGTGCCGCAGCATCTGCCGTACCGGATGTCACGCCGATGTCTGTACCGGCGGCGGTCAGCACCCCAGCGGCCTGGACGGTCTGCACCTGCGGCCCGGCGGCTGTACAGGTGGTCTCCGGCTGGCTCTGGCTGATTCCGCCCGCCAGCATCGCCGCTCCCAGTGCCATCAGATCCACGGTGATCGTCTGGTGCTCCTTCGTGTCCTCGCCCCGGGGTTGCGTATCCTCCGCAGCGGTCTGGGTGGCATCCGTGTCCGTGCCGTTGTGAGTCGAGCACGCCTGCCGGAGCAGGGTCTGGAACGACGTTCCCGTGTCCTGGGCGGGAGGTTTCCCGGAGGATGCGGCCGGTACGCTCCACCCGGCGCCGGCCGGCTGCGTCAAACTCTGTGCTGCATATGTCATCTCATCTCACCTCCTTTCATGGTATCCTCTTGCGGGCCGTCAGACGGCGGCCCGGCGGCGGGAGGAGACCAGTTCGTCGATGAACAGCTCGTCGCTCTTTTGCACACTTCGGTTGTAGTCCTGCCATTTTTTCTCCCGCAGGCGCTCCAGTGCGGCCTTATCAATGTGGGCCTGCATCATCTGTTCCCGCTTTTCCTCGGCGGCCTTGCGGCAGTCCTCCAGAAGCCGGCTCTCCCGGACGATCTCCTGCTCCAAAAGCCGCAGGCCTCCCTCATACGTCAAGGCGTCGGCTGCGGTAATGCCTGCGGCCGCTGCATCCCGGAACTCCTGGTTGAGTTTGCCGTAGCGGTCCTCCGCATCCGCCTTGCGGGCCTCCTGCCGGCGGACCTGGTCCAGCGCCTGGGCGTATTCACCCTGGCAGCCATCCAGGACCTGGCGGCGATAATTCAGCACGCTGTCCAAATTAAACTGAAACCTTTTCATGCTTTTTTCACTCTTTCTTTATAGAAGCCCTCGCATAGCCTCCAGATCCTGGTCATAGGTGAACGACTCGTCCACCCCTTGGGTCAAAAACCGCTCTATACCGTCGATCTTACTGAGGGCGTAATCCAGCTTGGGGTTGGTCCCTGCCTTGTAAGCGCCGATGGACACCAGATCCGCGTTCTTTTCGTAGGTCCCCATTACGTCCCGGATCCGGGACGAGAGCATCCGGTGTTCCGGAGAGACAATGTCCGTCATGAGTCGGGAGATACTGGCACTGATGTCGATGGCGGGAAAGTGGTTGCTGTTGGCCAGCTTCCGGGAGAGCACGATATGCCCGTCTACGATACCCCGGACCGTATCGGCAATCGGCTCGTTGGTATCGTCGCCCTCCACCAGCACCGTGTAGACACCGGTGATGGAGCCCTTTTGAAAATTGCCGCTGCGCTCCAAGAGCTTGGGAAGCTCCGCGTAGATGGAGGGCGTATAGCCTCTGGCCACGGGGGGTTCTCCCACCGCCAGGCCGATCTCCCGCTGTGCCATGGCAAACCGGGTGAGGGAGTCCATCATCAGCAGTACGTCCATGCCCTGGTCCCGGAAGTACTCGGCAATGCCGGTGGCCACGGAAGGGCACCGCTTGCGGAGCATGGCCGGCTGGTCGGACGTTGCCACCACCAGCACGGAGCGGCTCATGCCCTCGGGCCCCAGGTCCTTTTCCATGAACTCCACCACCTCGCGGCCACGCTCGCCCACCAGGGCGATGACGTTGATATCGGCCTTGACGTGCTTGGCGATCATGCCCATGAGGGTGCTCTTGCCCACGCCGGAGCCGGCGAAGATGCCGATTCTCTGTCCCTTTCCGATGGTGAGCATGCCGTCGATGGCTTTGACGCCGAACTCCAGACGCTCCCGGATAGGCGGGCGGGCCATGGGGTTGATGTACTGCTCTTTCTCCACGCAAAACTGCGTTCCGCCGGTGAAGGGGCCTTTGCCGTCGATGGGCTGGCCCAGAGCGTTGATGACCCTCCCCTTGAGGAACGGCCCCATGGCAAGGCTCAGCCGCCGGCCGGTATTGCGCACAAAGTTTCCCGCGGAGATACCGCTCATGCTGGCATAGGGCATGAGCAGGATCCGGTCATTTTTGAAGCCCACTACCTCGGCCATGATCTGGCCGCCGGACTCGCCGTTGTAAATACGGCAGATATCGCCCACGGCGGCCCGGCCGCCGGAAGCCTCGATGGACATGCCCACGATGTTTTCGATCTTTCCGGTGTAGCTGATGGTCTGGGCCTGCTGCACCTGCTGGATCATCTTTTCAAACAAATCCCGCGCCTCCTCTCAGCCTCCGTGGAGGATGTCCCGGAGGTTGTGGATCTGGGTGGACACACTGGCGTCGATGATCTCGTCCGGCATCTCGATGATGCAGGTGCCGGACTCGTCGTCCGCCAGAGGAATGAGCTTGATGTGGTCCGACAGCCCCGTCAGGGAGGCGGTCAGCTCCGGTGTGATCTGCGCCAGCTCCCGGGCGTCACAGCCGCCCACATAGATGCGGACCCACTCCCGCCGCTTGAGCCGCTCAGTGGCCATCTGGATCATGCGGGCGATGACCTCCCGGCTGCTCTTGAGGCTGATGTGGATGATCTTCTCCGCCACCGCGATGCTCAGATCGCACAGCTCGTCTTGGGTCTTTTCCATCAGGTCCTCCCGGGCCTGGGTGGCTTTTTCTAGAAACGCGCGCACCTCCTGCTGCTCCTCCCGGCGCTGGTTTTCCACCGCCGCAGCGCCCTCTGCCTGGGCCTTTTTCATCCCGTCGGCATAGCCCTGCCGGTATCCGGCCTGCCGGGCGTCCTCCCGGAGCGCCTGAGCCTCCTGCTCCGCCTGGGCGCGGTACTGCTCCAAAAGGGCCTCTCCCTCCCGCCGGGCCTGGGCCACGATCTCATCGGCCTGCACACGGGCGTAGGAGAACAGCGCCGCAGCGCCGGCACCGGCGTCCTCCGCCGGCTCTTCCATCTCGGGGGAAGCCTCCTGCGGTGCGGGCTCCTCTGCCTGCGGTTCCTTCTCTTGCGGAGGAAGTTCCTCATCCAGCGTGATGCCTTCCGCCTCCGGAAAAACGTAATCGTTTACCTGACCAAGAAAATGCTTCAGTATATTAGGCAATGATATCGTCCTTTCCACCCTTGAGGATGATCAGCTCGTTCTTCTCCTCCAGATCGCGGATGATGCCCACGATCCGCTGCTGTGCTGCTTCCACATCCCGGATCCGCACGTTGACGGTGACCTCCAGATCGTCCCGGATGCTCTGGGCCATACGGGCAGAGACATTGGAGAAGATCTTGTTGGCCACATCGTGGTTGGCTCCCTTGAGCGCCAGCACCAGGTCCTTGGGATCGCAGTCCCGCACAAAGCGCTGAACAGAGCGGTCATCCATGGTGACGATGTCCTCAAAGACAAACATCCGCTTGCGGATCTCATCGGCCAGAGCCTCGTTGTGGGCAGACAGGCGATCAAAAATACTCTTTTCGCTGGCCCGGTCCAGATTGTTCATCACGCCGGCCACATAATCCACACCGCCCACCTTGACGTTGTTGGTGGTCATGATGCTGGAGAACCGCTTCTCCATTTCCGCTTCGATGATCTTTACCGCCGCGGGAGAAGCACTTTCCATATTGGCGATGCTCTCCACCACTTTCACCTGCCGCTCCGGGTCCAGCTCGTCGATGACGGCGGCGGACTTCTCCGGCTCCACATAGGACAGCACCAGCGCGATGGTCTGTGGCCGCTCATGCTGCAAAGCCGCGTACAGAGATTTCGCGTCCGCCTTGTTGAGGAAGGAAAATTCCCGGTTTTTCAAGGACTTGGTGACCTTCTCCAGCAGCTGGTTGGCCGTCTGTGTCCCAAAGGCCCGTTCCAGGACCGCCCGGGCATACTCCAGTCCGCCCTCCGTCACCGCCTTGTTGGTCAGGCACATCTGGTAGTACTCGTTGAGTACATTTTCCGTGGTGGCGGAGTCCAGGTGTCCCAGCTTGGCCACCTCCAGGGTGATCTGCTCCACGTCTTCCGGGTCCATATACTGATAGAGCTGGGATGCCTTTTCCGTTCCCAGGGACACAATGATGGCCGCGGCTTTCTGCTGGCGGGTAAGCTCCCGGGCGGGAGATGGCGGCTGCTTTTCCGGTGCTGCCGCTACCTCCGCGGCAGCAGCCTTGTTGGTCTCGCTCATTTCGACTCACCCTCCCGCAGCCAGTTTCGTACCATCTGCGCCGCGATCTCCGGATTTTCCTCGGTGAACTTCCGGATATCCTGACGCAATTCCATGCTCCGCTCCGTCTGCATCTCCATAATGTCAGCCTGCCTGGGCGGAGGCGGGGCCACCGGCACCACAGGTTCACTCTCCTGCCGGAGCTTGCGCTTTTTCCTCCGTCCCCGCACCAGCAAAATCACCACCAGCAGCAGCAAAAACAGCGCCACGCCGCCCAGAGCGGCATACAGGATCCACGGCGGGATACTGGCCGCGGGCAGAGCGGACTGCTGCTCTTCGTAGAACGGAGAAACCAGAATGGAGATCTTGCTCTGCTGATCCGCGGTGGTGATGCCGGCTGCCCGGCCCACATGGCTGTACAGGTCATCCTGGGACACGCTGCCCGCCGCAGCGGAATTGATCGTCACCGACACCATCACGTCGGAGATGTAGCCCGCCACATGCTCGGTCTGCTGTTTGGTGGTATCCACCAGGCGGTCCGTCTCGCCGGAGGCGGAAATATTGGATTCCGTGCCGTCCGGCTGCGTCTGATTTTCCACATAGGTGTTCAGGTCGGCATTGGACTGCGTTCCGGCCACACCGCCGGTATTTTGTCCGCCGTCCCGGACGATGCTGTCGTCCCAGATCTGGGTGCCGATGATCCCGTCATCCTTGCCCTGCGCCCAGTCCTCCAGGGAGTAATCCGTGGAGTCCGTGTAGCTGCGGTCCAGATCCACCACCGTGTTGACGCTCACCCGCACGTTATCCGCACCGTACAGCGGCAGCAGCACCTGCATCACCCGGGTGCGGATGAGGTTGTTGTACTTTTCCTCCAGCTCCATTTTCAGCTGGGAGGCACTCTCGGCATCGGAGAAATCTGCATCTGTGGAATAGGTGTTGCCGTAGGTGTCGCTGATCTCCACGTTCTCCACGTTCAGTCCGGAGAGACCGTGGCTGACCAAATTGCGGATGGCCTTCACCT
>CAUWEK010000003.1:0-32044 GCA_963557435.1 uncultured Dysosmobacter sp. | reverse complement strand
CCAAGGCGGTCAGGGCCGCCAGAACGAAAAGGGCGCACAGGGCAAGGGAGGCGCAGACCGCCGGCATAGAGGCGAGGAAGAAACCGCAGCGACTGGAGCAGCGCCAGATCAGGACGCACAGCGCGCACAGCACGCAGCCGGAGAGATAGACATAGGGGTGGTCCGCCGAGACAAACCGGACCAGACGCCGTCCCTTGTCCGCAAACCACTTTCCCGTGTCTGCGGGTACGGCGCACAGCAATGCAAGAAATCCGTTCATGGCGCGTTACTTGGGCTGGCGCTCACAGGCGGCGTTGAAGATCTCTGTGCGGGTCTCGTCGTCCAGCGTGGCCAGGGCGGCGTTGACCTGCTCTAGAAGCTCCGTGTCATCCTTCCGCAGGCCCACACAGGAGCCGTTGAAGCCCAGGTCAAAGCCCTGGCCGTCGGCAAACTCAATGACCTTGAAGGTGGGATTGGCGGCAAGGTAGCCCGGGGTGTTCTCCATGTTCACCACGATGGCATCGCAGGTCCCCTGGGCCAGGCGGGAGATCTGGTTGGGCACGCTGTCCACGGCGGGCAGGTGATTGACGCCTTCGATCTGGTCGATGACGGTATCCAGCATGGTGTCCTTCTGGCCCAGCACGCTGGCGCCGGAGAAATCCTGGATGGAGGTGGCGTCGGCGTAGGGAGAGTCCCCGTTGACCATGAGGCCGTACTCCGTGAGCTTATAGGGATCGCTGAAATTGATGGACTCCCGGCGTTCGGCGGTATCGGCCATGCCGGCGATGATCATATCGATCTGGCCGGCGTTCAGTGCCTCGATCAGGCCGGACCAGGCCAGCTTGACGATGACCAGCTCCGCGCCCAGCTCGTCGGCGATATGGCGGGCGATCTGTACGTCGTTGCCGTCGGCGTAGAAGCCGGGCAGGTTTTCGATGGGGACATTGTACTCGCTCTGGGTGTCCTCCTGCCAGTTGTTGGGGGCGTAAGCGCACTCCATGCCCACCCGGATCACAGTGGGAGTTTCTCCGGACCCGGCGGCCTCAGAACTCTCGGCAGCATCGGGCTGTTCCTGGGCGGACGGGGTCTCCTGCGCGCCGCAGGCGGCCAGGCTCAGGGTCATGACCAGCGTCAGCAGCAGGGCAAGCATTCTTCTCTTCTTCATGGGGATCATCCTTTCTCTGTTTGTATAAAAAAACAGCCATGGATACAGTGAAGCATCCACGACTGGCATTGAAGGATACAATTCCCCCACAAAGGAGGCAATTGACCAATGATAGCGCTCCACATCTGTGACAGTCCGCCGGATGTTCTCCGTCGGCCCAGCAGCGCATGCCCAGGCGGCACGCCCAACTTCGGCGGCGGACCCTTTCCTCTCCCGGAGTGCCTGCTCCGTCAGGGGGAGAGTACTGATGTACACCGCGCCTCTACCATTGTCTCGGCCCTGGATCGGGCCGAAGCAACTTTGTGAAATTGTTTTGCACAGGATAACCTTTCCAACGTCGGTTGTCAAGAGGAAATAAAAAATTTTGCCGGAACTGGTAAAAAATGCGAAAAGCGGTACTGCGTTTTTATGCAGAACGCATGCAAATTTTTCCCTTGCGGAGCACAGGATCAATCCCACAGGTTGAAGAGGATCTGCCCGATGGTCTGGGGCTTCCAATCCCGGATCTGTGCCAGCTCCGCAGGCGACAGACAGTCCAAAACTCCGGGGTCAGTGCAACTTGCGGACAGTTGGGTGGGCCCCAGCAGATGGTATCGGGAAAGAAGCGGGCTTGCCGGAAAGATGGGGCTATCCACAAAGGCGCCGGCGGAGGGGTCCGCCGACGCGGAAAAGGTGATATAAGGGAAATAGGCGTTGCGCAGCAGGCAGTATGGCCCCGCCGGCAGCAGGAGCTTGCCCACATAAAAATTTTTGCAGAGCAGCGTTTCGTCCGTTTCCAGAACTTTTCCGCCTGCTTCCCGGGCAAGGCCGTGGCACAGCCTGCGAAATCCCTGAGGAGAGGCAGGCTGGATCAGTTGATCTTCGGGGCCGAAAAAGCCGGTGATGCCTGCGGGGAGCGGTATGAGAGGATGCAAAGAGGACGTGTTCATCGGCAATCCCTTTCAAGAGAGCTGCCCGTCCGGGCAGTCCGCCGGTTTCGTTTGCTCCGGTGCTTTGATGTTCCTATACAGAACCTGCCGGCGGAGAAATTCCCGAAGCTGGGGGAATGTTCCGGTGACCAAATCCGCCTTCTGCAAAATGGTGGCTCTGTCGGAAACGATGACGATCAGCAGGTCCTCCGTCTCCAGGACAAACGTGATTTCGCCGTAGGGAACCTGATAGGCAGCGTCTACTCCATCTGACGTGATGGACATGCCCTCCTCGGAAAAGGTGACGCGCGCGGACTCCAGATAGTTTGCAGCGGCTCTGTTTTGCAGCAGCCGGGCGGCTTCCCGCTCGTAGGGGGTGGATGTTTTTTTCCTACCTGTCAGCAGCGCTGTCACACCCACGGCAGCCTCGGCAATCCCCAGCCACAGTATGCGGGCCGGGATATCCGGGCTGCCCCAGGCGCCTACACACAGCAGCCCGCCTGTCAGGAGACTCAGGCTTCCCAGCAGGGTGGGGCGGCACGCCCAGAGGACCACGGTTCCCACACCAAAAGCCGCCGCGCCCACCAGCATGGGAAGCAGCAGCTGCGCCGGGTCCATCAGGCCCGGGACCAACAGGATCAGGCCCAGCAGCCAGTTGATGAGCGACAGGATCGTCCGACGCCGGCGCCTTTTTTGCCGCACGGCCAGCGGACCTCTGTCCTTGCGGTTGAGCCGGTCCGCCAGCGACCACAGGCGGGGGCACTTTTCCCGGGAAACCAGTTCCGTTCGCATTTCCAGGGCGCGGGCCACCTGCCAAAGCAGCCGGTCGGGGTCCGGTGGTGTGATCTGGAAGGAAAATGTTTGTTCCATGAAAAACCTCCTGTTCTCCGATTCAAAGCTGCTCACTCTGCCAGCTTGCCGCAGCCTCCTCCCGTGTGGGGACGCGGGGCAGCAGGCAGGAAAAATCCTGGCCGAACAGTGGGCGGGCCAGGCGTATGAGCCATTTGGTCAGTATCTCCGGGGTGAGGGGATGTTCTTCCGCCAAAAAGAGGACGGCGTAATGCGGGGGGAGCGGCTGCGATGTTCGGTCCAGCAGCGTCTTGCCCGGAGCCAGAGGGCGGTTGCAGAAAGTAAGATCCGGTGTGAAATCCCTGTAATACAGCGCGCCGATGAAAAAGTCGATCTCGCCCCGCTCCAGCAATTCGGCCTGTCGAAGAAAGACGGGATAATCAGGGCGGTCCGGTTGAATGAAATCCTGTTCCCGGCGCATGTGGCGCAGCTCGTGCAGGTTATAGAGGTCAAAATGGAAAAACGGGACTTCACCGGACACATCGTCCGAGAGGGAGCATTCCACCCAGTGAGGCGGGGAGAACTCCTTCCCGGTGGAGTAGACGCACCACCAGTAGTTCCAGTAGTCCACCTGAATGTATTTGACAGGGACTTGGCTCATGGGACCTCCTTTTCGCATTGACGGGGCAGGCAAAGATGTGATATACCGAATATAACATGGATGCCTGTGGTTTCCATGAAGTTTCCCTTAAAAATCCTAAAGAAAGCCAAATAGACGCAATGGGCGGAAAGGTGGAGCATCATGCGGGAAGAAGAGAAGATTTTTGCCGGGAAGCTGTTTGACGCCCGGACCCAGGAGCTGCGGGACATCAAGCACAAGGCCCACAGCCTTTGCATGAAGTTCAACAGTATGGACGAATACGACCCGGAGCGGCTGCCCATCATCCGCCAATTTATCGGCGCCATCGGGGAGAAGTATTACTTTCAGGGCCCCATCCAGTTCAACTACGGCAGCCATACCTTCATTGGAGAAAATTTCTTCGCCAACTTCAATCTCACGGTCATGGACGACGGAAAGATCTTCATCGGCAACGATGTGATGATGGGGCCCAATGTGAGCCTGCTTTGCACGAACCATCCCCTGATCGCCCAGGAGCGGGCCAGGATGCGCTATCCGGACGGGCATGTGTCCATGTCCGAGTTTGCCGGGGAGATCCATATTGAAGACGACGTGTGGCTGGCGGCAAACGTGGTGGTCATCGACGGCGTGACCATCGGCAGGGGGGCGGTCATCGGCGCCGGCAGCGTGGTGACCCGGGACATCCCGGCAGGGTGGCTGGCAGCCGGTGTACCGGCCAGGCCTATCCGGGAAATTGGCAGCAGGGACTCCAAGATGGACCTGCTGGTCCCCTGAACGGGACAAAGGCAAAAGGAAGCAGGAGTGAAAATCTTTTGATTTTCACCCCTGCTTTGCTGCGTGCAGGTAAGGATCATGGATCGCGGTCTTCCTCCGGCGGAAGCGGGTGCCAGGCCGGCGGCTCCTTTCGCCGGGAAAACAGTCGCCGGATCCGGTCCAGCACGGCCTCCACAAGGCAGAACCACAAGCGGCCGAACAAAAATACCGCCACCAGAAAAAGGGCAAACGCCCCCAAAGCCCCCAAAGACATGGCGCCTTACCGGGTGGCGAAGCGGTTGGTGAAAAAGTCCGTGAAGGCGGCCAGCTCCTCCTCTTGGGACACATAGACATACAGGGATTCATCGTCCAGCCAGTCATAGGCATTGATGCCGATGTAGCCCTTCTTATCCGGGTAAATGATAAACGCCTCGGTGGGGTACTTGTTCCGATACGCCTTCAGGATCTCGGAGCGGCGGTAGAAAGTGGGATCGCCGCAGCCGGACAGGTCGGGGACCGTGGGGACCACCACGATGGTCTCCTGGGACTCGTTCCAGCCTACGATCAAATTGCCGATCTTCGTTTTGCTTCCATGGACAAATCCATAATTGAACCGGGCCACGTCCTCCGTATAGCCGAAGATCAGGCGGTATTGGTCACCGTCTGCCACCACCTGGTTGAAAAGCGTACGCATTTTCTGCGCGTTAGCGCGGCTCTTCTCCATGTCTACCTGCGGCCCCTGAAAGAGCTTACTGAAAAATCCCATGCTTGATTCCTCCTGAAAATTTTTTTAACAGCGCGGAAGACGCGCGGTTTTTTGGTTCCAAATAAATATAATCTCTTATATTTGTCTTTATTTTGCGGAGAGAGAAATCCGCCGGAGCCGCAGCTGGGGCGGATTTAGGGTGAATGCGGCGATCAGATGGAGCCGGACTGCCGCAGAGAGTCCAGGTAGTCCACCAGGGCGCTGATCTGGAAGGAGACTGTTTGATCCGCAGCCTCCGGGACAAGCAGGGGCAGTGTCTCCGGAATGGCACGGCGGATGACCAGGATGGCGAGGCACAGGTTTGTGAACAGCTGCACCCGCTCCGTATCAGGCTGGATGCCGAAGCACTTGAGAATATTGCCGAACAACTGGGCCTGCTTTTCCCGAAAGACCCGATAGCTTTTCTTCGGCAGCCGCCGGAAGAGCAGCTGCTGCTCTTCAATGGTCAAAACGGCGATGCCGTTTTGCTCTCCATAGCAGCAAGTGCGAAGAAAGGTCTGCACGGTGTCCTTCCAGCTCAAGGAGGGATCTGCCATCAGTGACTGAGCGTAGGCGATGATCCGGGGCTGCTGAAGGTACAGCGTCTCCACGATCAGGTCCTCCTTGGTGGGGAAGAAGGAGTAGAAAAAAGTGCGGGAGATCCCCACGGCCCGATAGATCTGCTCTACGGTCGTATGCTGGATGCCCTGGCACGCCATCAGCTCCAGCGCCTTGGCTACCAGCGCCTGCCGGATCTGTGCCCGGTCTTGCTCCGAATAGGCCACCTTGGGCATGGGACACCTCCTGAATAAAGATGATCTTTTTGATTTGTTTTTATTTTACCACAGAGAGAAACGGAATACAAGCATGGATCGGCATCCGGGCAGTGTGCCGCTGGGCCGAATTTTTTTGACAAGCGGAGAAAAAAGGCGTATGGTCATGAAAGAACACATGTTTGCGCCTGTCAGCGCGCATAGCGATGGGGCGGAGAAGCAGGGGGAACAGAGCATGCAGACGGCAGAGAATTTGAAAGACCTGCTGAGCAGGATCGACCACAGGGGATATCCGGCTTATAAAGAGACAAAGGGGACCTATCGGTTTGCGGACTATGTATTGTCCATCGATCATGTACAGGGAGACCCTTTTGCGTCACCGTCCCGGCTGAGCATCCGGGTCAGCGGAAAAGCGGCGGCCTTTCCGGCGGAGCTGTATGGGACGCCCTGCCGCCGGATCGCCCTCCAGGACGCCCTGCTGCGGGGTTTTGCCGCTCAGGCAGAGCGGGCCTCCTATCAGGCGAAGGGCTCCGGCCACAGCGGTCTGATTTCCGTCAGTCGCTGCGGGCAGGAGGTTCTGGAGCGGACCGGCTGCTGCATCGGAGAAGATGGCAGTGTTCTGGTGCGGCTGGAAGTGGGCTTTCCCGCCAACGGGCGGACCATCAACGCCAGGGAACTGGAGAAAATCCTCTTTACGCTGCTGCCCCGGTGCGTACAGGCGTCTTTGATCTATAAAAATCTGGATGACGCCCCACTGCGGGCCGCGGCGGATCTGGCGGAGGACCAGCAGTATATCCGGGACGCGCTGCCCGGCCTTGGCCTTTGCGCGTTCGTGGCGAACGGCAGCATCCTGCCCCGGGCATCCGGCGTTTCTGCCCGGCCCATGCAGGGGGCTGTATCGTTCCGCTCGCCAAAAGAACTGGCGGTGACCCTGCAGCTGCCCCACAGAGGGCCGCTTACCGGCATGGGCATCCCCAAGGGCGTCACACTGATCGTGGGCGGCGGCTATCACGGAAAGTCCACGCTGCTCAAGGCTTTGGAGCTGGGGGTGTATGACCACATTGCCGGGGACGGGCGGGAATTTGTCATCACCGATCCCACCGCCGTGAAGATCCGCGCGGAGGACGGCCGCAGCATCCACGGAACGGATATTTCCATGTTCATCAGCGGCCTGCCCAGCGGAAAAGACACCGCTTCCTTTGAGACGGAGGACGCCAGCGGCAGCACCTCCCAAGCAGCCAATGTGGTGGAGGGAATGGAAGCGGGCGCGGGCGTGCTGCTCATGGATGAGGACACCAGTGCGACCAATTTCATGGTGCGGGACGCGCTGATGCAGCGGGTCATTCGCCGGGACATGGAGCCCATCACCCCCTTGATTGAGCGGGTACGGGAGCTGTATGACCGGTTCGGCATCTCCACTGTCCTGGTGGCGGGAAGCTCCGGGGCCTATTTCCATGTGGCGGACCATATCATCCAGATGGACCGCTATGAGCCAAAGGATATTACCGCTCTGGCAAAACAGGAAGCTGCTGCGTTTGATGCGGCCCCTGAATCCCGCGAGGCGGCTCGAAAGCCGGACTTTATCCGCCGGCCCAGTACGTCGGCGCTGCCCTCCGACGGAAGAGTCAAGCTCAGGACCATGGGGCGGGACGGCTTTTCCGTTAACCGGGAAACGGTGGATCTGCGGTATGTGGAGCAGCTTTGCGACGGGGAACAGACCGCTGCGCTGGGCTATTGCGTGCTGTATGCCCAGCGGCATCTGCTGGATGGAAAACGGACACTGGGGCAGGTGGCAGAGGCGCTGGACCAGTTGATGTCCAGTCGGACGCCTGCGGCTCTTTGTGAGGGGCAGGCAGGCACACCGTTTTTGGCCCGGCCCAGAAAGCAGGAGATCTTTGCCTGCTTCAACCGCATGCGAAGCCTGCGAATGTGAGGGACTGGCGGGAGTGGCTGTCAGGGCTTTCAGGCATCCAGCGTCTGCACGGACTTCCCGGTCCGCTCTTCCAAAAAGCGGCGGAAAGCAGCTTTGCTTCCGCCGGCCAGATATGCCTTGTCATAGGCCTGAACATATTCCTGCTCCAAAATGAAAATAAAAAATTGGGCATCTTCCACCAAAAGGCGTACATTGCTGTATGGCCAGCGAATGGACACACCGTCGATCCGGGATTCATAGCAGTCGGGGTGAAAGGCGGTATGGACCGCTTCCGCACCAGGAAAGACACATTTTCTGGTAAAGAAAGCACTGCATGCGTCCTCTTTCCATATCAGCAGCAGGAGCAGGACAATGGCCATGGCGTAACCGCCCCATACGCAGGGGGTGTCCAGTGAAGTGCAGAGGAGCACCAGGCAGAACACAATGCTGCTGCCTGCGAGAAGCCGGGCGCGGCGGGAGGCGGTTTTGCGGACCGTCTTGCGTATGACCCGGGCCATAACGGTGAGTGTCTGCTGGTCATATATGGTTTGGCAGGTGAATTCCATGGGAGCCTCCTGAGATCGGAAATTGAACGTATCCGCAGTATAACAGGGCTCCCCGCAGATTCCATAAATTTTTCCTTAAGGTTTATAAAGACATACAATTATCCGGCAGAGAAAGGAGAACCGGAATGAAGGGATTGAATCGAACCAAGCTGCGTCTGGCAGTGATCCCGTTGGTGATCGCGTTTTTTTCCGTGTTTGTTTTGGCGGGGGTAGCCTCCTCGCCCCAGTTTCACGCGGACACCATCGCCGCGCTGGATGAAAAACAGACCACGGTGCTGGAGCTGACCGCGGCATCCACAGCGGCTTCCGCCGCCATTACGCTGCTTCCCGGCGATACGGCCACGCCCATCGCGGAAAAGCTGGCGGATTTGAGCTCGGGCTTTTTGCTGGTGCTGTGCGCCATCTATCTGGAAAAGTATCTGCTGACTATCACCGGGATGGTCACATTTGACTTTTTGATCCCTGCCGCCTGCATTTTGTATTTGCTGCATCTGTTCGGCGGATGGGAGGCGGCACGGGTGCTGGCGCGAAAGTTGGTCATATTCGGCTTGGCCATCGTGCTGGTGATTCCTGCCAGTGTAAAGGTATCTGACTTGATTGAAGACACTTATCGTACGTCTATCGATGCTGCGGTGGAATCGGCCAAGGAATCGGCCGATGAGGTGGAAGAAGGGTCCGGACAGCTGGCTGATGAGACGGAGGAGGGCTTCCTGTCAGGGCTGTTGTCCAATCTCACGGAAGGCATCTCCGCCATTGGCTCCGGTATCTCGGAAAAGGTGGGCGAGACGGTCAACCGTCTGGTGGAGGCCCTGGCCATCATGCTGGTGACTGCCTGCGGCATTCCCATCCTGGTGCTGCTGTTTTTTGTCTGGCTCATCAAAACACTGTTCTCAGTGGATCTGACGACCAGAGCTGCCGGGACATACCGTACCCTGCGCGGGAAAAAAGGAGATGCCCGGCAGAAGGATGAATGACCTCCGCTCCAAAGCGCAGAAAGGACCGGCCTTTCCCTTTTGGGAAAGGCCGGTCCTTGTTTTTTACTTGGCCGGTTCCTGCGCACACAGGCGGCGGGCATTTGCAAGATAGTGGTCCAGAACATAATACAATTCATCCCGTGGCAGTTCGTCCAGCTGCAGCGTATCCAGATCGTGCAGCGGACAGATCCGCTCCTCCAGCGCTGCGGCCAGGGAATCCAGCTCCGCTGTTTCGGAAGGCGAGACCATCCCGCTTTGGACCAGTCCCTCCGTCTGCTCCAGCTCCGAGAACATGTTCCACATCACCAGCAATCGAGTCCCATGGAATGCGGCCTTGTCTTGGGGAAGCTGGGACGCATACTGGACTGCCTCGTGATAGACCATGTGGAACTGGGAGAGTAGCTCGCTGAACAGCGCCGGGTCCACCGGCTGGCGGAGACTGCGGCGGATGACCGCCCAATAGGCGGCCTGGAGCCGGTAGAGCTCTTGGATATTTCTGCGGAACTGGGATTCGCGGCGGTTGGGCAGCAAAAAGCGGTTCACCACCAGCACCAGCGCGATGGCCATGGCCAGATACATCAGCCTCAGCCAGATGGCGTCACTTTCCCGTACGGTGAGCGTTGCCATGGTGAGAGCAAAGGCAGTGGAGAAAATGGGCTGGACCCAGGTGCCCGGTGTGCAGCAGTACATCAGGGAGATCATGACCAGAGAGAATAGGAATACACCCGGCAGGCCGGGGAGATAAGGATAGACCAGGTGTACCAGCAGACAGCCGATGGCAGTGCCCACAGGGCGGGTGACCATTCGGTGGGCGCTTTCTTCATAGCTGGGCTGAAGCAGCAAAAAGGCGTGCAGCGGGAACCAGTAGGTGTGTTCGAATTCCCAGAGATAGCTCACTGTACAGCTGATAGTCATGACTACCGCCAAGCGCAGGGCAAAGCGCAGCTCGAACCGGCCCGGAGAGAGCCGCTGGCGCAGGTTCTGCCACACGGCGGCCCAGGGGATGGGCTGGAGCAGAGGGGCACGCTGGGTCTGGAAGGACTCTTGGCAAAGAAGCAGGAGCGTATGGAGCACGCTGCGGTAGAAAATGCGCAGCCGGCCCTGGGGAAGCTGGGTGCGGTCCAGCAGGTCCTGAATGGTCACGGCAAGCTTCTGTCGGTCCGCACTGTCCCGGGCGGCTTGCAGCTGACGTACCAGTGCGGCCAGCGTGTGCATGACATTGGGGAAGTCGGGTGTTTGCTGTGCCTGCTCCCAGGCATCCCGATCCGTGACCAGATAGGACGCCCGCTGGAACAGCAGGGCGAACAGGTGGTAAAACCGCTTCTGCCGGTCCGGCAGCTGCAGCAGGCGGCGGCGATCGTAACCCATGCGGTGGAAGCCGCGGGCCAGGTCGTAGAGTTCTTTTCCGGCGCTGCGCCCGTCTCCGCCGTCTGCCAGATCATCCAGCAGCTGCGCAAGGCGCGTCAGGCTGGCGGAGATCTGCCCGGAGGGGTCCGAGGAGATGTGAAGGACTTTGCCGCAGATTATCAGTGCCGCAACCAGAAGGGCGCAGCAAAACAGCAGCGCGGCCAGCTGTGTGGGCAGCTGCTCCAGCGTGGGGGGACGCAGCTCCAGAAAGACGAACGTCATGGCGTAGCCCATATGCCCCTTGGGCGTGAACTGACTGCACTTCCAGATCACCAGGAAGAAGGGAACCGCAAAATTCAGCAGCGCGCACAGCCACACATTCTGCCCTGCGGCAAAGGCCAGCAGGCACAAGATCAGGGACGTCAGGCACATGGAAAGGTAGTCCTTGGCGTGGTTGGGTTCTTTCCGGCGCAGCTGGAACAGCGTGGTGGAGCAGGACACCACCATGGCGTAGGTGGTGCCGAAAATGCCGATCACCAGCAAGAACTGTGCGATGTAAAAGAGAATGATGGGGAAGGCGTTGTGCCAGCGGCGTAAAAAAAGTGACCAGAGCTCCTGGATACGGGAAAAGATATGCATGGCTGTCCCTCTCTGCGCTGTCTGCGTAAAATTGGTTAAAATGCGGTTTCCTGTCAAATTTTCGTTAAAATTTATTATAGCGGAATTATGGCACTCAGCGCAAGAGGCAGGAGCCTGTCAAAGAAAATTTCAGGTATTTCTTTGAAATGAACGGCGGGAAGTGCGGGTACGCGTTTCCAGCAGGTCGTAAGTACGGAGGAACGGCGCGATGGATGCGCCGGAGCGCAGATGGTGCAGCAAGATCTCGCCGCAGGCGCGGCTGTCGCTCCCGGCGTGGTGGTGATCCAATCGCAGATCGAGATAATCACACAGGGTGTTGAGCCGGTGGTTGCAAAGCTGCGGCAGCAGCTTCCGACTCATCTGGCAGGTGCAGGCATAGGGAACGGTGGGGTGCCAGGCGATCCCGTAAGCGCGCAGGCACTTGGAAAGAACAGACAGATCGAAGGGCGCGTTGTGAGCCACCAGCAATCCGCTGTCCATCATGGGGCGGATGCGCTGCCAGAGCTCCGGAAAGGTGGGCTGTCCGGCCACGGAGTCCGGCGTGATCCCGGTGAGGGCGATGTTGAAGCGGTCAAAATGGGTCTCAGGGTCCACCAGGGAATAGAATTCTTCTGTGATGGCCCCTGCATCCACCACGGTGATGCCGATGGCGCTCATGCGGTCGTTGGCGGCATTGGGCGTTTCCACGTCGAAGGCGATATAGCGATCAGATTTCACGGAAGTCCTCCTTGTCACACCACAATTTCAACCCGGCTGCCGCCGCCTCTTCCCTTGGTGACTACGATCTGGCGGTCGATCTTCTCTTTCAGCTCCGCTACGTGGGAGATGATGCCCACCAGACGGTTGCCCTCCGTCAGGCTGGTCAGGGCGCGGATGGCCTGCCGCAAAGACTCCTCATCCAAAGAGCCGAAGCCCTCATCCACAAACATGGTCTCCAGACGGATACCGCCAGCCATGGACTGGATTTCGTCGGAAAGGCCCAGCGCCAAGGATAGAGACGCTTTGAACGATTCGCCGCCGGAAAGAGACCGGACGCTGCGCTCCGAGCCGTTGTAGTGGTCGATCACATCCAGCTCCAGGCCGCTTTGCCCGCGGTTGTTCTCCGCTGTGGTGCGGCGCTTGAGCTCGTACTGCCCGTCGGACATGACCATAAGACGCAGGTTGGCCCGGCGAAGGATGCGGTCAAAAAACGTCATCTGCACATAGGTTTCCAGCGCGATCCTCGCCTTGCCGGGCAGCGTGCCGTTGGCGGTGTTGGAGAGGGTGCGCACCCAGGTGTAGCGCTGCTCCAGCTGCACAAGCTCCGCGGACTTTTCCCGGATGTGTTCCAGTGCGGACCTATTGGTGGAGATGCGGGTGTGCAGCTGCTGGCGCGTGTGGGTCAGATGGTCCAGCTGGACGTCCAGACGCTGACGCTCCTGCTCCAGCGCTGGGGCATCCAGAGCGGCGCCGTCTTCCAGAAGACGGGTGAGCTGCGCGATAGCTGCGTCTGTGCCGGAGAGGTCCTGCATACATTGCGCGTGGGCTTCCTCTGCCTGCTGTACCTCCGCCGCCAGACGGTCCAGCTCTTCCTGGAGCCCGGCGCGCAGGGCCTGGGCCTGCCCGGCCTGGCCGCAGGGGAGCTCCCGGCGCAGCGCCTCGGACTGCTGTGCCAGGGCAAGAAGGCGGCTTTGCTCTGCCGCCAGTGTCTCCCGGCTTTGAGAGATCTCCTCCGACAGGGCATGCAGGGATGCGTTCTGGCGTGGGATCTCTGTTTCCAAAGCCTGCTTGCAGGCAAGGCGCTGTTCGGCCTGAGCCAGCTGCTGGGAGATTGACTGGAGCTGTCGGGCATTTTCTTCCCGCCGCGCATCCAGCGATGCCGTGAGATTTTCCGTGATCTGGAACCGGGAGGCCAGCTGCTCGGTGAGCTGCTTTTCCAATTGGGCGATCTGTCCTTGCAAGGTGCTTTGGCCCAAGCGGGATTCCGCCAGCTGGGCTTCCAGAGAGGTGCGCAGTGCCTCCAGCTCGGTATGCCGGGCCTCCTGCCGGGCCAGTGTTTCGGCCAGCTGCTGGCGGTGGGCCAGCTGGGCCTCTGTGTCCAGCAGGGCCTGACGCAGGGAGAGAAGCTCTGTTTCGGATTCCTCTTTGCAAAGCCGCAGCTGCGTCGCCGCCGTATCGGCATTGGGTGTTTGCACATAGGCCTCCATGCGCTTGATCAGCTGCCCTTTCCGCTCATTCAGCGCGGCCTTCACGCTGCCGGCGTGGACGCTGGCCTCACTGGCCTCTTGCCGCGCTGCCTCCATGGAGGATTGCAGGGCTTTGAGCTGAGCTTCCGTGGGGGCAGCGTGGGAAAGCTGCGCCGGGGCGGGGTGGTGCAGCGCGCCGCACACGGGGCAGGGCGTGCCGTCTTGCAGAAGCTGGGCCAGAATGCCCGCCTGCTCGTCCAGAAAGGCCCGGTTTTTGGCAGTATAGAGCCGGGTGGCCTCCTCAGCACCCGCTGCCGCTGCCTGATAAGCGCTCTGGGCCTGTTCCAGCGAGCGGGCCAGCGCGGCGCAATCTTTTTCCAGGGTTTCCAGTTCCTCCAGGGCCTGGGAGCGCTTTTGGGCCAAGCTCTGGCGATGAAGAAGCTTTTCCTTCTGCGCGTCCAGGGTATCCGAAGCCGTCAGAGCCTCCCGACCGGAGCGGATCTGCTGACTGAGCGCATCCGCCTGCGCCGACGTTTCCTCCTGCCGGCGCGCCAGGTCCTCTTGCCGGGATCGCTCCTCGGAAAGGGAACGCTGCAAATGCTCCAGCTGCGATGCGTCCCGGGCAAGAGATTCCAGCTCCTTGCCCAGGCGCTCCTGTTGGGACTGCTGATGCAGGATACGCTCCCGCTCCGCTTCCGCGCCGGAGAGGCTTTTCAGGGATTTCTCCAGTGCCTCCAGCGACGATGCCTGCGTCTTCTGACGCTGTGCGGCCGCCTCCAGCGCTGCTTGCTTTTCCAGGATGCTGCGCTCCAGCGCATCATGGGACCGCTGAGTCTGCTCCAGCTCCTGGTAGCGGGGCATCTGCGCGTCCAGTGCAGCGATTTGCTGGCGCAGATCTTCCTGCCGGGGAAGGGCGGCACGCTGCTGGGACAGCCTGGCGGCGGCTGCCTCTGCCGCTGCCTCCAGCGCCCCGCGGCGCTCCTGGGCCTGAGCCAGCTCCTGACGGGCACGCTGGACCTCCTGGGCTTTTCCCAAAAGCGTGTGCACCTGTGCCAGTGACTGGTTCACCTGGCCCATGGAACGGTCCGTTTCCTCGGCGTCGGACTGATCCCGTTCCAGAAGACTTGCGATGAGCGCCATGGTGTCCTCCAGCGGGAGGGCTCCCTCTTTGGCCTGATCCAGCTGGTCCGCCGACGGGTCCTCCGGACGGGCGAGTACGCCCTGGATGTACTGCTGCACGCTGGAGCGGGCGGCGGCGCAGGCGTCCCGCAGGGCACCGGATTCCGCTTTCAGCCGCTCCTGCAGGATCATGTAGCAGCGGGTGTGGAACAGCTCCCGGAAGATCTCCTGGCGGGTCTTGGTGTCTGCCAGCAGCAGCTTGAGAAAATCGCCTTGGGCGATCATGGCCACCTGGGAAAACTGGCTGCGGCTCAGTCCGATGATCTGCGTGACGGCGGCGGTGACCTCCCGGGCCTTGGTGATGATGGTGCCGTCGGGCAGATGAAGCTCCGCCTCCGCTTTTTGGGTGGTGGTTCCGCCGCCGCGGCGGGAGGGGCGCTCATATTCCGGGCTGCGCCGAACGGTATAGCACGACTGGCCGCAGGAGAACACCAGCTCCACAGCGGTGGGCGTTTCCGCAGAGGCGTATTTGGATCGGAACATGGACGGGTCCCGGACGTCGCCGCTGGGCTCGCCGTAGAGGGCGTAGGTGATGGCGTCGAACAAGGTGGTCTTACCCGCGCCGGTGTCGCCGGTGATCAGGTAAAGACCGCGGCTGCCCAGCTTTTCCAGGGGAATCTCTGTCTTATCGGCATAGGGGCCAAAGGCCCATAAGGTCAGCTTCAGCGGTCTCATGCTTCCTCCTCCCAGATCCGTTCCATCAGCCCCCGCAGAAATTCACGCTGGGCGTCGTTCATTGGCTGTCCGTTTTGCCCCTCGTAAAAGGCCTCCGTCAGCTCCAGAGGCGTTTTTTGTGCGGTCTGCTCCGTGGGGGCGGTCAGAACACCGGCCCGGGTGCGGGCGTTGTCATAGCTCAGCTGCATCAAGTTGGGGTAGATGACCCGAAGCTTGCTGACGGCATCGGGAATATCCTCCTCATCGGTCAGTGTGATGTGCAGATAGTCCCGGGGATAGGTGGTGCCTTCGTAAAATCCCCGGAAGGTCAAAGATTCATAGGTGCCCCGCAGCTCCGCCATGTCCCGCAGGGGCTTGAGGGGGATGGTACGGATGTCCACGTCTCCTTTTTGCCGCAGCTCCACCACAGTGACGGACTTTTCGTGTGCTGCTTCAGAAAAGGAATACTTCAGCGGCGTACCGCAGTAGCGGATATGCGCGCCGCCGGCACTCTGGGGATTGTGGATGTGCCCCAGGGCCACATAGTCGAAGGGAGCGAATACGGCCGCGTCCACATTGTCGCTCCCGCCCACGGAAATATCTTCCGAGTCGCACCGGGACGCGCCGGTGACGAACTGGTGGGTCACCAGCACAGTGCGCTTGTCGGTGGGGACGGCTGCGTGGGAGAGGACAGTGCGCAGGGCGTCGGTGTAGGAGTCGATGGGATCATCCGGGAAGAAACGGCGCACGTGGGTAGGCTTGAGAAAGGGCAGCAGAAAGATCTCCACGCTGCCGTATCGGTCCTGCTGGGTGAACGAGACGATCCGGCCGTCGTAGACCGGCGCCACATGCACGCCGCTTTGGGCCATGAGGCGGCCGCCGAAGGCCAGTCGTTCCGGAGAGTCGTGGTTGCCGCTGATGAGGTATACCTGCAGCTGCCGCCGGGAAAGCTCCACCAGGAACTCGTCCAGCAGGGCCACTGCTTCCGCCGGCGGCACGGATTTATCGTATACGTCCCCGGCGATGAGTACCCCGTCCGGCGCCTCCCGGTCGATGATATGAAGGATCTCCTGGAGAATATAGCGCTGATCCTCCAGCATGGAAAAGCCGTTGACCCGCTTGCCTAGGTGCAGGTCGGAAAGATGAATGAGCTTCATGGATGTGCTCCTTTGCAAATCGGCATTAAAAATTTGTCTCTATGGGACTGATTATAGCGGAACAGAGAAAAATAGGCAATCACCCGGGAAAAGAAGCGGCGCTTGCCAGGAGAGCAGGGAACGGATATAATGAAACAAACATTTGCGCCCGGAAACGTACCGGGAAGGGGAGGCGGACTATGGCCAATATCGTGGAGATCACGGATCTTGCCGCGCCGGAGCTGGATGTATTTGCCCGGCTGACGGAGACGCAGCTGCGCAGCCGGCTGGAGCCGGAAAAGGGAATTTTCATTGCTGAGAGCCCCAAGGTGATTGGCCGGGCTCTGGACGCAGGCTATACGCCCATCTCCCTTTTGATGGAGCGCAGGCACATCACCGGACAGGGGGCGGACATCATTGCCCGATGCCCTGACATTCCGGTATATACGGCGGATGAGGCGCTGCTCGCCGGGCTGACCGGCTACCCTCTGACCCGGGGCGTGCTGTGCGCCATGCGGCGAAAGCCTCTGCCGCCGTTGGAGGAGCTGTGCGCCGCGTCTCACCGACTGGCGGTGCTGGAGGGCATTGTGGACGCCACCAACGTGGGGGCCATTTTCCGCTCCGCCGCGGCACTGGGGGTGGACGGCGTGCTGGTGACGCCCACCTGCGGCGATCCCCTCTATCGGCGGGCGGTGTGGGTGAGCATGGGCACGGTATTTCAGATCCCCTGGACTCGGATCGGCTCTGCGCCGTCCCAGTGGCCCGGGTGGGGCATGGAGCAGCTGCGCGCGCTGGGCTTCCGCACTGCCGCCATGGCGCTGCGGGACGACTCGCTCAGCGTGGAGGACCCCCGGCTCTGCGCGGAGGATCGCCTTGCCATCGTGCTGGGCACGGAGGGGGACGGCCTGGCGGCGGAGACCATTGCCCGGTGTGACTATACGGTGCGCATCCCCATGGCCCACGGCGTGGACTCCTTGAATGTGGCGGCGGCCAGCGCGGTGGCGTTCTGGCAGCTGCGGCGGCGGTGAGAGGAGGGGGCATGGAGCACTCGGAATACTACGAGGCGGACGTGCTGGCGTACTTTTCGGGAAAGACGGAGGAGCTTGCGCTGTACGAGACGGTGTATGCGCAGCTGTGCCAGGCGTTCCCGGACGCCTCTGTCAAGGTTCAGAAAAGCCAGATCAGTTTTTATAACCGCCACCTGTTCGCGGCGGTGTCGCTGCCGGTGCGGCGGAAGAAGGACTGGCCGAAAACGTGCGTCCTGGTGACCTTCGGCCTTTTCCGCCGGGTGGAGGATCCCCGGATCGCCGTAGCGGTGGAGCCCTATCCCAATCGCTGGACCCACCATGTGGTGCTCTCCGACCCCGCCCAGGTGGACAGTCAGCTGATGGCATGGCTGGAGGAGGCGTATAATTGCGCCATGTCCAAACGGTAAATGAAAAAAAGCACGGCTCTTTTAGAGCCGTGCTTTTTTGAAAACGGCAGGTGAACAATACTGCTTGCCTCTGTCTGGCTAGCTGGACAGAGGCAAGAAGCGAGGCTTTCCGGTACACTGGTTTTCTTCTGGGCTACGAGGAAGTGGTCTGGCTCTGGCTGCGCTGGAGCTGCTATCTTGATGAATCTCCCACCACTGTCTGGATCAATGGATTCACTTTTTTCTTAAATTCTCTATAGCTGCTCCAGACCACATAACAAACGGCGACCGATTCGGAAATCCATATGGAATACCATGTGTAAGGAATACCGCGCTGTTTTGCTAATAAAAACGCCAAGGGGACAAATATGATGAACTGCCTGAGTGCTGTCCCGACCATGTTAATCAGCCCGTTGCCCAAACCTGAAACCGCATATCCCGATATGATTGTTATAGAAGATAAAATAAACGTAACCGATATGATTCTCAAAGCGGGAATGCCAATGGACAACATGTCCTCACTTGCTGAAAATAGCCCCAAAAGCTGCTTGGGGACCGCCATGAACAGAACCGTTCCAAAAGCGGCAATACCTGCGCCAATGGGCAGCATGGTACATATGACTTCCTTTATCCGCTTGCCGTTGCGGTTGCCAAAATTGAACCCCACAATGGGGATTGCTGCCTGCCCCAATCCATTCATAGGCATGAACAGAAAGTTTTGCAACTTATAGTAAATGCCGAAAAAAGCAACAGCAGTCGAGGAAAAAGGCATTAAGATGCTGTTGAACGACGAAACCATGATGCTTCCAAGTGCCTGCGTGATCGCGGTAGGAAATCCGACTTTGTATATTTCGGCCACGGTCCGTGCTCTTATGTGGTAGCCGCAAAGCCTAAGCTTAATGATTGGATTTTTTTTCCAATGAATAAGAGCGGCTGTGGCGGCTCCGGTCCATTGGCCGATGACAGTCGCAACGGCAGCGCCTCGGATACCCAATGCTGGAAATCCAAACAGACCGAAGATCATGATTGGGTCCAGGATGATATTTGTGAGTGCTCCAGCTACCAATGAAATCATGCTGAGGAACGTACTCCCAACTGCTTGCAAAAACCTCTGGCACATTGTTTCGATAAATGTACCAGAGCAAAAGACCATGCAGATGAACAAATATTGTTCACAATACCCGCTGATCTCCAGGCTATTCGTAAAAAGCGCAACAAAATTTTTACAAAAGAATATCCCCAGAATGATGAACACAAAAGAACTTATGACAGATAAAAGCATACCCGTTGTTGCGATCGCTCCCGCGCTGTCATATTCCTGCGCGCCTATTGTCCTTGATAATAAAGAGTTCACACCGACGCTCGTGCCAACAGCAACAGCTACCATAAATAGCTGAACAGGGTAGGCCAACGAGGTGGCAGTCAAGGCGTTTTCACTGATCCGTGCAACAAAAATACTGTCTACGATATTGTAAAGCGACTGAATAAGCAAGGAGAACATCAGTGGAAGCGACATGCTGATGACCAACCTGCCGACTGGCTGGATTCCCATTTTGTTCGAGATCTGCTCTTTTTCAGTTGACATAACTGCATAACCTCTTTCTGAAAAACAAAGGGCACGTGCAAATTACAAGAATTTGCACGTGCCACATGGTCGCGTCTTATAAAAATTATTCTATCATTGCTTTTTTGCTTTTTCAAGCAAAAATATTCAGTAAAATTGGATAAAGCGGGATTGATTGCCGATCATAGCCTTACATATTGCTTTAGGTGCATGAGCATTATCGACTAGGGCAGAGCAGTGCTGCCACGGTGCGGCGGTAGATCTCCGCGCAGTTTTTCACCTGCCAGGGGTGGCCGTACTCGTTATCGGCATGCATTCCCCCGCCGGAGGGACCGAACGTGACGGTGGGGATGCCCAGGGACACGGCCAGAATGTTGGAGTCGCACACAGAGGGATCGTAGGCAACAGGCAGATCCTTGCCGGTGACCTCCCGGAACTTTTCCTGCAGCGTGGTCACCAGCGGATGGGACTTATCCAGGGCAAAGGACTGCATGTAGGGGGAGGAGCGGGGTTTGAGCCGCACGTCCACTTTGTCTGCAAGGCCCAGAGAGGCGGCGGCCTCCATGATCTGGGCGATACAGGTCCGGTCATCCTCACCGGGCACCACATACCGGTCCACGAACAGATAGCAGCTGTCCGGCACCACCAGCGTGCCCGCGTTGCCGCCTTCCATGTACCGCACACACCAGGTGCCGTGCTTTAGGTCGGGGTGGGTCAGGGTAGGCAGGGCCTCGATGGCTGCCGCCAGCTTGCCGCCGGTGATGAGGGCGTTTTCGCCCACGGCGGGATAGTGGCTTGCGTGAGCGGCCACGCCGTGGACGGTGACCTCGAAGCTGTACCGGCCCCGAAAGCCGATGGCCACGTTGTCATAGCGGCACTCGCCCATGATGGCGTAGTCCGCGGCCAGGCCCTCTTTCACCAACTGATAGGTGCCCTTGCTGAGGCCTTCCTCGTCGGAGACGAAGCAGGCCAGGATCTTGCCGCAGATCTCGTCCGTGTGAGCGGTATAGTATTCCAGCGTCTCCAGAATGGCAGCCAGGCCGCCCTTCATGTCCATGGCCCCCCGGCCGTAGACCCGGTCGCCTACCTCCGTAGGGGTAAAAGGATCGGTATTCCAGCCGTCGGTCACATCCACGGTGTCGATGTGGCCGATGAGCATGAGGGTTTTGCCGGGACGGCCGCTGTCCAATTCGGTCCAGAGAGACGGCCGCTCCTTTGCCTCGGCGTCTTCGGGGAAGTAGCTGAAATGGGGCGTAAGGCCCATGCCTTTGAGTGCGGCGGCGATATAATCCGCCATGGGGGCTTCGTGGCCGTTGACGGAGTTGATGCGGATCATGTCATACCAGCGTTGAATGATGGGTTCCATGGAGTGCCTCCCTTATCGGTTTTCGGCCTTCCGGCCGGAGAGCTTCGCCATCCCGACGCCGGTGGCGGCATAGATGACGGAAAAGACGATGGACAGCCACAGCATGGGGGCATAGGGCAAAAACGCCATGTTGCTCACGCCCAGGGTGGTGGCGGTATAGGAGCCGGTGGTGGACCAGGGCACCAGAGGTGCAAAGCCGGTGCCGGTATCCAGCATGATGCGCATGAGGTTCTTCTTCTCCAGGCCGTACTCGGGGAACAGATCCTTCACCATGCCGCCCACCACCGGGTAGCTCACATAGTAGGCGCCGGTGATGGTGAAAAAGAGGGTGTGGAGGATCAGCACGCCCAATGCCATGGAACGGGAGGTCTTGGCGATCTTCTTCACAAACTCCAGCAGCACGTCCACCACGCCGGCGGTGCGCAGCGGCGCGCCGAAGATGCCGGCGGCCATCAGAAGGCCGATGGTGCTGAGCATGCTGGTAAAGCCGCCCCGGTTGAGCATGGAGTCCACCACCTCGGAGCCGGACTGGCCGGCGTAGCCGTCGTACATGACGCTCATAACCTCCGTAAGGGTGGCGCCCTGGAACACCATAGCCAGCACGCCGCCGGCAGCGATGCCGGCGACAAATGTGGGCAGCGTGGGCTTTTTCATCACGATCAGTACGATGACCACCAATACCGGTAAAAGCAGCGCAGGATTGAGGGAGAACGTGGAGGAGACGGTAGTGAGAATGTCGTCGTAGACCTCGCCGCCTACGGTGCCGTCACCGAAGCGCAGGCCGTAGATCAGGAAAAACACCAGGGAGATGAGATAGGCCGGGCCGGTGGAGATCAAGGCGTGCTTGATGCCCTCCATCAAGGGCACCTCGGAGACGGTGGCAGTGATGACGGGAGAGTCTGACAAGGGAGATACCTTGTCACCAAAAAACGCGCCCACGCACACGGCGCCTGCCGCGGCGGGCAGGGGAACGCCCAGCCCCTGAGCCACGCCCATGCAGGCGATGCCCACGGTGGCCAACGTGCCCCAGGAGGTGCCGGCCATGACGGACATGAGCGTGCACAGCACGCAGACGATGGGCAGGAACAGTCCCGGCGTCAGGATCTTCATGCCGTAATAGATCATGACGGGGACGGTGCCGGAGAGCATCCAGGTGCCTACCAGCACGCCTACGGACAGCAAAATCAAAATGGCCACGATCATGGAGGTGATGGTGTCCCGGATGCCGTTTTGCAGCTCGCCATAGGAGATGCCGAAGCACCATGCCATCACACACATGACCACGCCGTCCGCCGCCAGAACGATCCGGTTGTTCAGTTTCATCACCATCAGTCCCACGATGATGATGGCGATACCCACTGCCAGCATGGCCAGAGCCTGCCAGGGCTTTACGATCTTTCTTTCTGTTTGCATAAGGGGCCTCCTGAAACAACACACAAAATTTTACAGGACATTGCATAAAATTAACATACACTATACAATATTATGAATATAAATTCCATAGTCAGCTTGTATAAATTTTGTGGGGAGGAGAGAGCAAAAACGGACAGGCCACAAAAAAGCCGCCGTCTGCCAAAAGCAGACGGCGGCCGGAGCATGAGGATGTCAGGAAAGAACGCTTACAGAAGCACGTATTTCAGGACGAACAGCACTGCCAGAATATACATGACGGGGCTGATGGTCTTGCGGCGCTCGGCACCGCCGAACAGGTTGATGACCACGTAGGAGATGACGCCCATGGCGATGCCCTCGGAGATGGAGTACATGAAGGGCATGGCGATCATGGCGATGTAGGCAGGAATGGCGTCGAACAGGTTGTCGAAGTCCACCTTCAAAATGGAGCTGACCATCAGGAAGCCCACGATGATGAGCGCGGGGGCCGTGGCAAAGGAGGGGATGGCCAGGAAGATGGGGGAGAGGAACAGAGAAAGACCAAACAGCGCGGCGGAGACCAGACCGGTCAGACCGGTACGGCCGCCCTCGGCCACGCCGGAGGCGCTTTCCACGAAGGTGGTGATGGTGGAGGTGCCCAGGGCGGCACCGGCAGAGGTACCGACGGCATCTGCCAGCAGCGCGCCGCGGATTCTGGGCAGACGGCCCTGCTCGTCCAGCATGTCCGCCTTGGAGGCCACGCCGATCAGCGTGCCCAGGGTATCAAACATATCCACGAACAAGAACGCAAAGATCACCACAAAGAAATCCAGGGAGAATACGGCGGAAAAGTCCATCTGGCCCAGGGTGGGCAGGACGCTGGGGATGGAGATACCGGAGGAGAAGTCCGGCATCACACTGTAAAAGCCCATTTCCGCGTTGGGGATGTACAGGCCGGTCAGCTCGCAGACAATGCCCAGCAGCCAGGTGATGAGGATGCCCCAGAGGATGCCGCCCTTGACTTTTTTCACCATCAAAACCGCGGTGATCAGCACGCCGATGATGGCCAGCAGAACGGTGATGCCCTCGGTGCGGAAGGTCTCAGCGTTGTTGCTGAAGCTGTATACGGTCACCAGCGTGGAGGAGTCCACCACCAGCTTGCAGTTTTGCAGGCCGATGAAGGCGATGAACAATCCGATGCCAGCGGAGACAGCACGCTTGAGGGGCATGGGGATGGAGTTGAAGATGGCCTCCCGCACGTTGGTCAGGGAGAGCGCGATGAAGATCAGGCCTTCCACAAACACGGCGGCCAGCGCCATCTGCCAGGAATAGCCCATGCTGCCTACAACGGTATAAGCAAAGTAGGCGTTCAGTCCCATGCCGGCGGAAAGGACGAAGGGATAGTTGGACAGCAGAGCCATCAGGACGGTTGCGATCAGGGAGGCAAGACACGTGGCGGTGAATACGGCACCCTTGTCCATGCCCGAGGCGCTGAGGATGTCCGGGTTGACGGCCAGGATGTAGGCCATGGTCATGAAGGTGGTGATGCCTGCCATGACCTCAGTTTTGACGTCTGTTTTGTTCTCGCTTAGGTGAAAAACTCGATCCAGTGTACCCATAGCTAAAACCCTCTCTTTCTGTTTCCCATATTTTTACGGCCGGCCGGCCCAGCCGCAGTGAACAAAAAGACTGCCGGATTAGCGCTGCAAGTGACCCCTGGAAGGGGGCAGTCCTTATAGCGCAGCTGTTCCGGCAGCTGGTAGAGACGCCCATCCAATCATGGGCCTATATAAGTCCGTCATATGTGATTGTCTGTTTTTAGTATAAAGACACTGGGGGCGATTGTCAATCCTGTTTTTGGTGATGGCTGGTATAACGAGATCAGATGTCCAGAATGACGCGGATGCCGTGGGCCACGCCGTCATGCCTGTGATCCAGGGTGACATGGCGGGCGGCCGCAAGACAGAGCGGTGAGGCATTGGCCATGGCGATGCCCTGTCCCACATAGGCCAGCATGTCCGCATCATTGTCCCCGTCGCCGAAAGCGGCCAGCTGCTCCGGGGAAAGACCCAGCCGGTCAGCAATGAACTGTACACCGGAGTGCTTCCCGCACAGTCGGTTGGAAAGCTCCAGAAAATAGGGCATGGAAGTAGTGATGTAAAGGTCTGGAACTTCACGGGAAAGTTCTTCCCGCAGCCGCTGCCGCAGGCCCTGATCGTCAGTGACGAGATCCAGACTGTCCAGCTTGTCCCGGTTGGCACGGATGAAGGCGGTGATATCCTCCACGGCCCGGCGGGTCCGGCGGACATAGTCCGCGGCGTGGCCGCAGGCGCCGTATCGCTCCGGCGTGCGTACATAGTCCGCCTGGGCATAGCCCCGGCCGTCCACGAACACCTCGTAAGCCAGCGGCAGCCCAGCGGTTCGGGAGAGCACCTCCTCCACGGAATCAGGCGTGAGCGTGCAGCGGTGGAGGCAGGCGCCGTCCGGCAGATGATAGACAGCGGCACCGTTGGAGGTGATGGCGTACTCGATGCCGGGGACGGATACCACGTCGGATGGCAGGGCGGCATAGGGGCGGCCGCTGGCGATCACGACATGGACGCCCCGGGCGATGGCGTACTCCAGCGCCGCGCGGTTTGCCGGGGAGAGCCGCCCCTCACCGTCCAGCGTGGTCTGGTCCAGATCCAGTGCGATACATTGGATTTTCATAACATCGCCTCCTGATTGTCATTTTAGCATGAGAGGTGGTATAATACCACCATCATTTCAAAAACCGGAGGTACCTTTTATGAATGGAACACTCTCCCGGAAGCTGCTGAACTTTCTGAATACCAGCCCGACCTGCTATCACGCTGCGGACAACCTGGCCCGGCGGCTGACAGAGCAGGGCTATACGCGGCTGTGGGAGCATGAACCCTGGGATCTGACGCCTGGCGGACAGTATTTCGTATTGCGCGGCGATGCGGCTCTGGCGGCATTCCGTCTGCCCCGGCAGGAGGCGGTGGGCTTTATGGCCGCGGCGGCCCACGGGGATTCTCCCACGTTCAAGATCCGCCAGCAGGCGGAAGCGGCGCCCGCCGGCGGGCTCAAGAGGCTTTCCGTGGAGCCTTACGGCGGCATGATCTCCCGCTCCTGGCTGGACCGGCCCCTCTCTGTGGCGGGCCGGGTGGTGGTCCGTACAGAGGGAGGACTATCTACGCGCCTTGTGAACGTGGACCGGGACCTTCTGGTGATCCCCAGCGTGGCCATCCATCTGGACCGGGAGGTGAACAAGGGAACGGCGTTGAAGGCAAACACGGATCTTCTCCCAATTTTAGGTGCTGAAAAGTCAAAGAACTTTACAGAAATATTGGCGGAATCCCTGGGGATCGACGCGGAAGATGTGGTGGCCACGGACCTGTTCCTCTATCCCAGAACGCCTGCGTCGCTGTTGGGTGCGGAGGAGGAGCTGGTGGGCGGTGCGCGCTTGGATGATCTCCAATGCGCCTTTGGCTGCTTTGAGGGATTTTTGCAGGCGGAGGAAAGCGGGTCCATTCCGCTTTTCTGTCTCTTTGACCACGAGGAGGTGGGCAGCGGCAGCCGCCAGGGAGCGGACTCAACCTTTTTGCAGGATGTGACGGGACGGATCTGCAAAAGTATGGGATGGGAGCTGCCGCGGCTTGCGGCCAACAGCTTCCTGGTTTCCGCGGACAATGCCCACGCCCTGCACCCGGCACACCCGGAGTATGCGGACAAGAACGAATACCCGGTGGTCAACGGCGGCGTGGTGGTCAAGTACAATGCCAACCAAAAATACACCACAGACGCGGTGTCCGGTGCGGTGTTTCTGGAGATGTGCCGGGAGGCGGGAGTCCAGGTGCAGCGGTATAGCAACCGGGCGGATCTTCCTGGCGGTTCCACCCTGGGCAATATCAGTACGGCCCACTTCTCCGTGCCCAGCGTGGACATCGGCCTTGCCCAACTGGCCATGCATGCCGCATATGAGGTGTCCGGTGCGGCGGACGCCGAGGCGCTGGTGCAGGCCATGACCTACTATTTCGGCCGCAGTCTGCGCGTGGGCGCGGGCGGATCGCTTTTCTGGAACTGATCGCACCGGCAAAAGAAGAGAAGCAAAACAAAATGCCAAAAAAAGGAACATCAATGAAGGGCAAACAGGAAAATGTAACGGTATTTGTAACGCTTTGATGCTATGATATCACATATTAAACTGGAAAGGAGGGGGCAGATGGGCGAAAACGGGTATCGCCTGACGCTGGTTTGCGTGGATCAGTGTGCAGATGGAGACTTTTCCGGACGACTGTATCATCCGTGCTGGCAGGATGGACGGCCCTTTCGCAGCGTGGTCCAGTTCCTTTTGCTGGTGGAAGAGCTGCTGGATCAGGCCAACGCGCAGCAGCCTGCCGGGACCAAGCGCACCTTTGCCGAATCCCCCTCCAGTGCGATCCCGGTTGGGCAAATCGCACCCAGCGGGCTCCGGGCCACCTTCCAGCTGCGGATCCTCTTCCGGCAAAATGCCAGCTGGCAGGGCTCTGTGATTTGGGCGGAGAGACGGCGGGAAGAGAGCTTCCGCAGCGTGCTGGAACTGCTTTTCCTGATGAACAGTGCCCTGGAGCAAGGAACATGAGCCGCACGGGAGCCAAGACCTCTGTCGTGCGTCATCAATGAAGCAAAAAGCACCGTCCGAATCATTCGGACGGTGCTTTTTATTCTTTAGGAGAGTGCCGTTGCATGGACCCAGCGGCCCCGGAGCAGGCGGACCAGGAAGATGAGTCCCCGGAACACCAGCTCCGCCGTCATGGTACCCCAGACACCCATAAGGCCGTAGGCGCGGGTGAAAAGAAGAATGGTCACCACCCGTACGCCCCACATGCTGCAAAGGTTTAAAAGGAAGGGGCCGCGGCTGTCCCCGGCGCCCCGCAGTGCGCCGATGACCACGATGCTCACGGCAAAGAGCGGCTCGGAAAACGCTACTACCCGCAGCACCCGGCTGCTCAGGGCGATGACCTCCGGCTCCGGGGTCAGCGTCCCGGCCAGGAGCGGCGCGCCGCAGAACAGGATGCTGCCGGTGACGGCGACCAGGCAAAAACCCAGCGCCGTGGTGAGGTTGGCGAACTGGCGGGCCATATCCGGACGGCCGGCGCCGATGCTCTGCCCCACCAGGGCGGTGGCGGCGGCCGCCACGCCGTAGGCAGGCAGATAGCAGATGCTCTCAGCCTGCACGGCTACATAATTGGCTGCTACGGCAACGGCGCCCATGGAGGTGACCACCGAGGTCAGCACGATCTGCGCGAGACTCAATGTGATGCGTTCCAGCGCTGCAGGCGTGGAGAGGCGGTAGGCATTTCGCAGACAAACGCCGTTGAAGCGCCAGGCGGCGTCGCCCCGCAGCTGGAGGGGACCTTTGCGGCGGACCAGGAGAAAGAGCATCAAAAGCCCGATGCAGGCCATGGCGAGTCCGGTGCCCAGCGCCGCGCCCCGCACGCCGAGACCCGCGCCCCAGACCGTGAAGCGGCCGATCTGCCGGGTGGGATAGATCAAAAAGAAATTGAAAAAGACATCCAGGGCGCACATGCCCACATTCAAAAAGCTGGGAAGACGTACACTGCCGCTGCACCGCAGGATACTGGAATAGAGGGCAGAGGCCAGCGTAAAGGGGAGGAAGGCGCCCACGATGCAGAAATAGGCGCCGGCATCGGCCCGGACGGACGGGTCCGCGCCCAGCATGTCGGGAAGGAACTGCCCCAGGATGATGGCCACCGCAGCCAGCGCCAGACCGAACAGGGCATTGAATAAAATGGCCTGACACAAGACGCCCCGGCTGTCCCGGTCCCGTCCGGCACCCAGGTATTGTGCCACCTGTACGGAAAAGCCCACGGCCACGGCGTTGACAATGCCGTTGAACAGCCATATGGTGCTGGCCACCACGCCGATGGCGGCGGTGGCCTCGTAGCCCAGAGATCCCACCATGGTGGTATCGATGTAGCTCATCAAGGTGGCCACAAGCTGCTCTAAAATGGCGGGCAGAGACAGGGAAGCGACCAGGCGGACCTGGTCTTTGTGCGAAATGGACGCGCCGGAGCGCATGGCTTCGCTCATTTGCTGCATGGTCATAAAGAGAGGCTCCTTCCTGCGGGTCATGGGACAGATTTCCAGTCCTGCATTATCTTAACAAAAAAGAAACACAATGCAAGGGGGTTCGCCAAAAAAATCCCCTCGTGGGGAGCGGGAGACACAAAGCGCTGGAAAGGGACAGCGCCATATGCTATAATATCCCGGCAGCTTTGGCCCGGGAGCCTGCCGGGCAGAGCGGACGGAAAAGCGCGGGGCCGTTAGGCGCCGCTGGAGCAGAAAAGTGAGGTATGGCATGACGGAAAAAGAGATCGCGGAGCTGCGGCGCCGCTTCAAGGCCGATAAAAGCAACATCTCCCATGTGCGGGGCTGCTATGTCAACGAGAACCGGGAGATCATCTCGGAATTTGATCAGTCGCTGACGCTTTCCCGGCAGGAAGAGTCGGAAAAGATCCTGGCGGTGCTGCGCAAGACGCTGTCCGGGACGCCCCAGAAGAACCTGCTGGAGATCGAATTTGACACCCGTCAGGTGGCGGAGGGGGAGGAGCACCACCTGCTCATGGCCCTGCGGGACTCCCGCCTGGAGGATACCGGTGCGGTCCGGACCTTATTTGAAAAAATCATCCAGAGCGCGCCTGTGGAGGGGAATTATCTCATTGTCCTGGCCTGCGACGCCTATGACGTTCCCTACCGTGGCGGAGACGGCCAGCGGCAGGAGGATGCGTCCGACCAGGTGTTTACATACATCCTTTGCAGCATCTGCCCGGTGAAGCTCACCAAGGACGCGCTGAGTTACTATGTGAACGAAAACCGCTTTTGCGCCGTTCCGGCGGACTGGGTGGTGGCGCCGCCGGAGGCGGGCTTCCTGTTCCCGGCCTTTGATGACCGTGCCACGAATCTCTATGGGGCCCTGTACTACACGAAAAACAGCGCGGATATCCACCCGGAGCTGGTGGAGGCCCTGTTCCGCCAGAGCGCGCCCATGGCGGCAGACATCCAGAAAGAGACGTTCCAGTCCGTTCTGGCGGGAGCCTTGGAGGATGCGTGCGACTATCAGGTGGTACAGGCAGTGCATGACCAGCTGAGCGGCATGGTACAGGCCAACAAGGAAAACAAGGACGAAGCGCCGCTGACGGTCTCCAAGGCTACGGTGGAGCGGGTGCTGCAGGACCAGGGGGTCCCCCAGGAGCGGGTGGAGGAGTTTTCCCGGGAGTTTGACCGTCAGTTCGGCGAGGAGGCGGAACTGAGCCCCCGCAACATTGTCTCCGCCGGACAGACGGAGCTGAAAACACCGGACGTGCGCATCCAGGTAAACCCCGAGCGGGGAGACCTGGTGGAAACACGCATTATCGACGGCGCCCGCTACATCCTCATTCGTGCCGAGGAGAGCGTGGAGGTCAACGGTGTGCCCATCACCATCCGCTGAGGAGTACATATCCATGGAGCTGTTGGAGAAACTGGCGGACTATACCGCCTTAGATGTGTGTCCTATGCACATGCCGGGCCACAAGCGCCGGGACATGGGCGGGGGACTACCCTGGGGGCTGGACATTACGGAAATCGACGGCTTTGATAATCTCCACGACGCGCAGGGCGTTCTGAAAAACGGTATGGAACGGGCAGCGCGGCTGTACGGTTCCCGCCGGGCCTTTTTCCTGGTGGGCGGCAGTACCTGCGGTATCCTTGCGGGGATCTGCGCCGCCACCCGGCCGGGTGACACGGTGCTGCTGCCCCGGGGATGCCACAAATCCGTTTACCACGCTCTGGAGCTGCGGGACCTGAGGCCGGTCTACCTGCCGGTGCCCATGGATGACGGGCTCGGCGTGGCGGGGAGCCTGCGGCCGGAGACGGTGGCGGCGGCGCTGGAGGCCCACCCGGAGGCAAAGATGGTGATCGTCACCAGCCCCACTTATGAGGGCGTGGTCAGCGATGTGGCGGCCATCACGGTGCTGGCCCACCGGGCGGGGGTGCCGGTGCTGGTGGACGAGGCCCACGGCGCGCACCTGGGCCTTGCGCCCTGGCTGCCCGCAGGGGCCGTGACAGCGGGGGCGGACATTGTGATCCAGAGTGCCCACAAGACGCTGCCAAGCCTCACCCAGACGGCCCTGGCCCACTGGAACTCCAATCTGGTGCCGGCGGCGGAGTTTGCCCGGCAGCTGGCGATTTTCCAGACCAGCAGCCCGTCATATCTTTTGATGGGGTCCCTGGACCACTGCTATGCCCTGCTGGAAGCACAGGGAGCGGCGCTGTGGGAATCATACCGCCGAAATCTGGAGGGATTTGACCGCCGGACGGCGGCCCTGCGGCACCTGCGGATTTTGTGTCACGGAGGAGATAGGGCTGCCGGTCACCCGGACTTTTTTGCCTTTGATCCGGGAAAGATCGTCATCAGCACCCGCGGCACCGACCTGACCGGCCCGGAACTGATGGACTTGCTGCGGCAAAAGTTTCATATTGAGCTGGAGATGGCCCAGGCGGACTATGCCCTGGCCATGACCAGTTTGTGCGATACGTCCGGGACACTGGGCCGGCTGGCGGACGCGCTGCTGGAGATCGACGGCACCCTCTGCGCAAAAACAGAACTGTATTCGGTGCCGCAGTGCCCGCTGCCCCGGCAGCGGATGTCCATTTCTGCTGCACGGGCGGCAGAGGGGGGGCTTCTTCCGGCGGAACAGGCGGTCGGCGCCGTCTGCGGCGAGATGGTGTGGGCCTATCCGCCGGGTATCCCGCTTTTGGCGCCGGGCGAGGAGATCACACCGCAGGTTCTGGAGGCGCTGTGGGCCATGGCGGAGCGGGGCGTTGCCCTCCACGCAGAGCGGAGCTGTCCGCCCCAGACGCTGTGGGCGGTGAAAAACATAGAGGGCTAGTTGACAAACCCTATGGTTTTATGGTCTAATAGACGAGAGCGGGCGGCCCTTCGCCCGCGCCACATCTGTGACAAGGGAGGCTTGTAGTATGAATCACATCCAGACTCTGGAGACCCGTGACCTGGCCGGCAGCGTCCGCGACGGCGGCTGCGGCGAGTGCCAGACTTCCTGCCAGTCCGCTTGCAAGACTTCTTGCGGTGTTGCCAACCAGCAGTGCGAGAAGTGCGGCGAGGAAGCGTAAGCTGCATGGACAAAAAAGTCGCTGCCCGGCTGCTTTGCAGGCCGAGTGGCGATTTTTTTGAGATTTCACAGATGATTACATCGTACATAGAAAGAGTGAGAACATGATCCATCGTTACCAACTGAATGGGTACAACATTGTCCTGGATATATACAGCGGCTCCGTCCATGTGGTGGACGATCTGGCCTATGACGTGATCGGCCTTTATGAGGACCACACGCCGGACGAGATCGTTGCCGCCATGCTGGAAAAGTACGCCGGCCGTCCGGAGATCACGGAGCAGGAGATCCGGGAGGTCATCGAAAGCGTGACAGAGCTCAAGGCCAAGGGCAAGCTCTTCGCGCCCGACCAGTATGAGCATCTGGCGTTCGACTTCAAAAAGCGCAACACTGTCATCAAGGCCCTGTGCCTCCATGTGGCCCACACCTGCAACCTCACCTGTGACTACTGCTTTGCAAGCCAGGGCAAGTACCAGGGCGAGCGGGCACTCATGAGCTTTGAGGTGGGCAAGCAGGCCCTGGACTTCCTCATCGCCTCCTCCGGCTCCCGCCGGAACCTGGAGGTGGACTTCTTCGGCGGCGAGCCCCTCATGAACTGGGACGTGGTGAAGCAGCTGGTGGCCTATGGCCGGGAGCAGGAGAAGATCCACAACAAGAACTTCCGCTTCACCCTGACCACCAACGGCATGCTCATCGACGACGACGTGATCGATTTTGCCAACCGGGAGATGCACAACGTAGTGCTGAGCCTGGACGGCCGCAAGGAGATCCACGACCGCCTGCGCAAGACGCCCAGCGGCAAGGGCAGCTACGACATCATCGTGCCCAA
>CAUWEK010000002.1:0-36138 GCA_963557435.1 uncultured Dysosmobacter sp. | reverse complement strand
GGGAAATATAGATGTCTGAGATCCATGTGAAGGACGGCGAGTCCATCGACAGCGCGCTCAAGCGTTTCAAGCGCAGCTGCGCCAAGGCCGGTGTGATTGCCGAGGTCCGCAAGAGAGAGCATTATGAGAGCCCCAGCGTCAAGCGTCGCAAGAAGTCTGAGGCCGCTCGCAAGAACAAGAAGCGTTATTATTGATGCGCTGAACCGTGCCGCACAGCCGTGCGGCACGGTTTTTTTACAGCCTGCCCAGCTTTGGCGCGATGTCCCGGATCTCCGGCCACATGAAAAAGGCGGCGGAAAAGCCCATGGCCTCGCCGGTTTTCAGCTTTTGGCGGAGGGTGCTCTCGTCGTCAAAGAGGACAAAGTGGGTCTCCTGATCCTGCATATAGGTAAAGTAGCGGGCACACAGCTCCTGGGAGAAAAAGACGGCGGGGGATTCTTTTTCCACAAGGCTGCGGAACTCCTCGGCAGAGAGCGGACGGCCCTCGCCGCTTTTGGCCGGCAGGGTGAAATCCATCCGCAGCCGCTGCACGTCCAGTCCCAGGTGCTCCGCGCCGCCGAATTGCCGGGCGGCCTCCTGCAATCGCTGTGGAAAACTGCCGCCGGAGATGGCCGTGCAGATAAGGGGCACGGCACCGGGCACAGCGCAGGATTCGGGCACATAGAGCGCGCGCCGCGTTTGGCGCAGATTTTGGGCCAGCATGGCGGCGAAGACCTTTCGGTCGGCGGAGGGGCGGGCCTCGAAATCCAGCAGCACGCCGGTATAGCTCCTGCGGGCACACTCCCGTAAGATCCCGGCGCACAGGGCCTCCGGCGCGGAGATGGGCGGTGCGTCCTGGTCACTGAGCGAGAGCAGCCCGCCCCTGGTCTGCAAAAGCAGGCTCTGGCGCAAAAGCTGGGATTCCGGGCCGATGCGGTAGGCCACGTGGGCGAAAAGGCGGCTGTATTTTGCCGCGGATTGGTACTCTCCGGGTGTTACCGCCAGATAGATCTGCATGAGCGCTTCCCCCTTGTGTGCGGATGCAAAAGCTGTTATACTGTGAGCAATACTATGCAAGAGAGGATGCCGTTATGCCCTTTTCCCTGATACCGGACCGCCTGTTCGACACCTATGACCAGATCACGCCGGAGTTACTGCGGGCGCAGGGGATCACCCTGCTTTTGAGCGATCTGGACTTTACACTGGCGGAAAAAAAGACCCGCCGGCCGCCTCAGGCGCTGCGGGACTGGCTGGGACGCATGGAAGCGGGGGGCATCGAGGTGATGATCGTCTCCAACAACCGCTCCGGGCGCCGGGTGGACGAATTCTGCGCGGAGCTGGGGATCGCCTACCAGGGCCATGCAGGCAAGCCCTCCACCCGGGGCCTGGAGGCGGCCATGGCCCGGGCGGGCGCGGACCGGGCCCACACGGCCATGCTGGGAGACAAGCTGCTCACAGACGTGCTGGCTGCCCGCCGGGCGGGGGTGCTGAGCCTGATGGTGGAGCCGCTGGGCGGCGCGGTGACGGCGTGGCAAAAGGTGCTCCACGCGCTGCAATCGCCCTTCAAGGCGGCCTGCCGCCGGAAAATGTCCCGCTGAGACGGAAAAAAACCAAGAAGTGGCTGAAAAATGCTTGCATTACTGGGCAACATACGGTAAAATTGTCTCTGGTAATTTTACTGGATATAGAAAATAGGGAAAGGGACCGCCACACGGCCCGATTCCCGTAAGAGTTGTGAGGAGGAAAACCTATGCCTACCATTACTGCCGGCGATTTCCGCAAGGGAATGATTTTCGAGATGGACGGAAAGCCCATGCTGGTCGTGGACTTCCAGCACGTCAAGCCCGGCAAGGGCGCAGCCTTTGTGCGTACCAAGTATAAGAATGTCATCAGCGGCGCCGTCCGTGAAGAGGCTTTCAACCCCAGCGCCAAGTTCGAGCAGGTGGCTGTGGAGCGCAAGAACGCCGAGTACAGCTACAACGACGGCGATCTGTACTACTTCATGGATCCCGAGACCTACGATATGGTCCCCCTGAACAAGGACGTGCTGGGCGATGCCTTCCAGTTCGTCAAGGAGAACACCATGTGCTCCCTGCTCAGCTACAAGGGCAGCGTGTTCACCGTGGAAGTTCCCAACTTTGTGGACCTGGTGGTCACTGAGACTGAGCCCGGCGTCAAGGGCGACACCGCTACCAACGTGACCAAGAGCGCCACGCTGGAGACCGGCGCCGTCATCAAGGTGCCCCTGTTCATCAACGAGGGCGAGAAGATCCAGATCGATACCCGCACCGGCGAGTATCTGGGCCGCTGCAAGGAATAATTGCCAAAAAGGGGGGACTTTTGTCCCCCCTTTGGAATATGTGTCAAAAACGCTACTTTTAAATGAAAGGAGCCATTGCTATGGAAATCACCGAGAAGGTCGCCTATCTGAAGGGCCTCATGGAGGGCATGGAGCTGGACACCGAGAAGAAGGAGGGCAAGCTGCTTGCCGCCATCATCGATGTGCTGGACGACATCGCCCTGGAGCTGGAGGACATGAAGGATTACGCCGACGAGCTGGGCGAGGGCCTGGACGCCGTCAGTGATGATCTGGAGGACGTGGAAGACGTGATCTTCGGCGAGGATGAGGACGAAGAGGACGAGGACTTCGACGAGGATGAGGAGGATGAGGACTGCTACGCCACCACCTGCCCCACCTGCGAGGAGACCATCTACTTCGATGACTCCATCCTCTCCGACGGCGAGGTCATCTGCCCCAACTGTGGCGAGAAGCTGGAGTTTGACCTGAACAGCCTGGACGACGAGGATTCCTCCGAGGACGGCGAGGAATAATCCATACGCAAAAATCCCCCGGCACCATTTGGCGCCGGGGGATTTTTTTAGAAGGGAAAGGGGCCCAGCCAGCCGTCCAGGGGCAGGGCGCGGAACCGCTCAAGCTCCCGGGAGAAGGGGGGATACCAGGCGGATACCCGCCCCAGCCCACAGCACAGGGGGTCGATGCACCGCAGCTTGGCGGGCACCTGGAGCCACCGCCCCTGCGCCGGGCGGTCCGGCTCGCTGCGCACCTGAGAGCAGGCGCGAAATGCTGTCCACAGCGGCGCACACGCGGGATCTGCTTCCAGCCGGGCGATGACTTCCGGCTCCGTGGATTGCAGGGCCTCCGCCGTGAGCGTGCCCCGCTCCAGGGCCAGATGCAGCAGCCGGGAGAGCAGCTCCATGGAAAAGCGGTCCTCGTCGGCCACATAGACCCGGCTGGTTTTGAGACTGGCAAGGGCGAACTCTGCTGCCAGCTCCGGTGTGGAAAACGCCAGCTCCGGCGCGCCCTGCTCATTTTCCGCCACAGTCAGGTCGGCGTACAGCGCTGCCGCCTGCTCCGATGACGCAAAGCCATAGTTCACCAGATTCCCCAGGGTGTACTCCAGCCGGTCGGCGGAAAGGCCGGGGGGATCGTTGTCGGCAATGGGATAGCGGTGGTAGTCCCACACATCTTCCACGGCGATGCCGTAGGCTTCCAGCACGGCCCGGATCTCTCCGCTGGCGGAGATAAGGGCGGCCGTGGGACCCTCCGTAGATTCCTGGTGCAGGTGGTCTCCCTGAAGAAAGTCCACCGTGTGAGCGAACACCGGCGTGGCCACATCGTGGAGGAGCCCGGCTGCCGCCTGGGCAGCGTCGCCGGTAAAGTGCCAGACGATGAGTCCTACCCCCAGACTGTGGTCATAGCGGGAGTAGGAGGGCAGCTGCCGGAACCGGGGGAAGGACGTGTACTCACATCCGCAGTTCATGCCCACCTGCCGCAGCCGCTGCATGGGCGGCGCTGCGGCCAGCTGGGAAAGAAGCGGCGGGATGTCCTGGTGATAGACGGGCCACAGTGTCTCCATGGGCCTGTCCTCACGCGTGGGGCTCCACCGCTTTTTTCTTCAGGCTGCAAAGGCCCGCGCCGATGGCGGTAGCAAAGGAGGCGTTTTCGGGAATGATATAGTGGATGCCGTAGAGCTTTTCAAAGTTTTCAAAGTTGGTCTTTACCTGGGGCAGGGAGGTCATGGAACCGGTGAGCACCACGGTCCGGGTCTGACAGCACTGGCAGGCCAGCACCGTCATGGTGCCGATGGCCTGCAAGACCTGGTTCCCGGGGCCGGGGGCCCGGTGGGCTGGGGGGGGGTCCGCGGCCAGGTTGCCGAAGTTGGCGGCGGTGAGGGTGGGGTCCAGGGTGGGCGCGGGATTGCGGGTGATGTCCCGGATGGTCAGGTCCACCTGGGAAAGATCGCCCTGTTCTGCCAGCTTTTTGATCTGGCCGAAGCGCTCCATACCTACCAGCTTGCGGCAAAGGCCGCCCAGCGTGCCGCCGCCGATGCCGCTGCCGCACAGATGGCGCACAGAGCCGTCCTCCTCCGCCCACAAAAAGGCGGTGCCGGTGCCCATGGTCACCACCACGGCGGAGGTCTGCCCGGAGAGGGCCAGGGCGCCGGTGCCGCTGGCGGAGAACTCGTCTACCTTGCAGGTGGGCAGGCCGTAGATGTCCCCGTCCACATAGGACGCGCCCACGCCCGTGAGCACCACCCGGCGCACATCCTTCAGGGAGAGGCCGTTGCTGGTAAGGTAGTTGCCAAGAGCCCCGTAGAGGCTGGTGACCTGGTCCTCCGCCCGTACCCGCAGCATGGATACCACGCTGCCGTCTCGCCGCAATCCCACGATTTTGGTGGTGGAGCCGCCTATATCAATTCCCAAAACGATATCCATGTTGACTTCCTTTCCACAGCGGGCAATGCCCGCGGCGATCATAATCAGTCCCATCATAAGAGGGGGCGGGGCGGTTGTCAACGGGGATTTGACAAAAATTTGACATATTTTCGAAAAATGATTGCTTTTCCAGAAAGGGCCGCTTATAATCAAGTCAAGTGACAAGACACTGGAAACAAAACCGAGGTGTGCTATGAATTCCCAACAGAAACTGAATCTGACCATGCTCTGCGATTTTTATGAGCTGACCATGGGCAACGGCTACTTCCAGGCGGGCTATCAGGACCGTATCACCTACTTCGATGTATTTTTCCGGGATGTTCCCGACAAGGGCGGCTTTGCCGTATGCGCGGGGCTGGACCAGCTGATCGACTATATCCAAAACCTGCACTTTGACGAGGAGGATATCGACTACCTGCGGGGCAGGGGGCTGTTCTCCGAAGAATTTTTGGACTATCTGCGCCATTTCCGATTCACCGGCGACATCTGGGCCATCCCCGAGGGCACGCCCATCTTCCCCCGGGAGCCGGTGGTGACCGTGCGGGCGCCTGCCATCGAGGCCCAGCTCATTGAGACGTTCACTCTGCTGACCATCAACCACCAGAGCCTCATCGCCACCAAGGCCAACCGGATCGTCCGGGCGGCGGAGGGGCGGACGGTGCTGGAGTTCGGTTCCCGCCGGGCCCAGGGCAACGACGGCGCCATCTCCGGCGCACGGGCCGCGTTCATCGGCGGCTGTGCCGGCACGGCCTGTACCATCTCCGACCAGCTCTACGGCGTGCCTGCCGGCGGCACCATGGCCCACTCCTGGGTGCAGATGTTCGACAGCCAGTACGAGGCCTTCAAGACCTACTGCGAGATCTATCCCACCAACGCAACGCTGCTGGTGGATACCTACAACGTGCTCAAGTCCGGCGTGCCGGACGCCATCCGCGCCTTCAACGAGGTGCTGCGTCCCAAGGGGATCACCAAGTGCGGCATCCGTCTGGACTCCGGCGACATTGCGTATCTGACCCGGGAGGCCCGGAAGATGCTGGACGAGGCCGGATGGGAGTCCTGCCAGATCTCCGCGTCCAACTCTTTGGACGAGTATATCATCCGGGACCTGCTGCGCCAGGGAGCCAAGGTGGACCTGTTCGGCGTGGGCGAGCGGATGATCACCGCCAGCAGCCAGCCGGTGTTCGGCGGCGTGTACAAGCTGGCGGCGGTGGAGGACGCCCAGGGCAATATCATCCCCAAGATCAAGGTCAGCGAGAACGTGGACAAGATCACCAATCCCCACTTCAAGAAGGTCTACCGCATCTTCGACCGTAAGACCGGCAAGGCGGAGGCGGATTATATTGCCGTGTGGGACGAGCAGGTGGATGCGTCTGCGCCGCTGGAGCTGTTTGATCCTCAGGCCACCTGGAAGCGAAAGACCTATACGGACTTCACCATCCGGGAGCTGCAGGTACCGGTGTTCCAAAAGGGAGAGCTGGTATACCGCCGCCCGGACCTCAAGGAGATCCAATCCTACTGCCGCGCCCAGGTGGACACCCTCTGGGACGAGGTCAAGCGATTCGAAAATCCCCACAATTACTATGTGGATCTTTCCCAGAAGCTCTGGGACATCAAGCAGGCCCTGCTGCGGGGCCAGCGGTAAAAGATCCGCCGCAAGATGTGTTGTTCATGCCCCAATCGGAGAGAAAACCGCCTTCGCCGCTTGCGGCGGAGGCGGTTTGTTTACAGAATGCTGCTTGCGGTGTATGGAGGATTTGAGTATAATACTTGAATGAATGAAAAAGCTTCTTTCGGGAGGTGCGTTGCATGAGAAGAAACCGAACAAAGACACCGGAACGCACAGAGCGGCGCATTTCCGCTTTTACCAGCCTTTCCATGTGTGCCTTTACCGTCATTGCGCAGATCGCCGTGACGCTGCTGCTGACCCAGTTCCTGCGGGAAAAGGTGGGCTATTTTTACGCGATTTTGGAGTTTGCCGGCGCCGTGGCCGCCATTCGGGTGTATCTGCGCTCCGGCAGCCCCAGCTATAAGCTGGTGTGGATGTGCCTTTTGCTGGCGCTGCCGGTTTCCGGCATGATCCTCTTTTGCCTGTGGGGCGGGACCCATCAGGCCAAGAGCCTGAGCCTGAGGAAGATCGCACCCATCCGGGAGCGGGAGAGCGTCTGGATGGACAGCGAGAACAACATTGCCCGGCTGCGCCGCCAGTCCCCGGAGTGGGGACGGCTGGCCTCCTTTCTGGCCAAAAAGGGCTTTCCCCTCTATCGAAATACCAGCGCCCGCTATTTTCCCGACGGCGCCGCGTTTTTCGATGATCTGATCGAGCACCTGCAAAAGGCGGAGGTCTATATCTTTCTGGAGTACTATATCCTGGCCGAGGGTCAGATCTGGGACCGGATCTTTGCCGTGCTGAAAGAGCGCGCCGCGGCAGGTGTGGAGGTGTGCATCATTTTCGACGACTTCGGGAATCTCACCCGGTTGTCGGACGCCACGCTCCAGGCCATGCAGGACGCGGGCATCGAGGTGGAGGTGTTCAATCCCGTCCACCGCTATGTCAACCGCATCTACTTCAATTACCGGGATCACCGGAAGATCGCCGTCATCGACGGGGCCACCGCCTACACCGGCGGCATCAACGTGGCCGACGAATACGCCAATCTGGTGGTGCGCTTCGGCCACTGGAAGGACTCCGCCGTCCGCATCGACGGGGACGGCGCCTGGGGCTTTGCGGCCCAGTTCATCCACATGTGGAAGATGATCGGCAAGACCCTGCCCAATGAGGATGACTATTACCGGCCCCGCCACAGCGGTACTGGAACGGGCTATTGCCAGCCCTTTACCGACGGCCCTCTCAATAACCCGGAAAACCCCATTGAGGACACGTATCTTCAGCTGATGGCGTCTGCCAAGCGGTTTTTGTATATCACCACGCCCTATTATGCGGTGGAGGAATCCATGCAGAAGGCCCTTTGCATCGCGGCCGACGCCGGTGTGGACGTGCGGCTGTGCGTGCCCGCCGTGCCGGATCACAAGTTTACCTACATGGTGGCGGAGACCTACTGGGGCGAGCTGATGGCCCACGGTGTGAAGATCTACAAGTATACCCCCGGCTTCCTCCACGCCAAGAGCGTCATGGTGGACCGGGAGGTGGCGCTCATCGGCAGTACCAACATGGATTACCGGACTTTCCAGCTCCACTATGAGTGCGGCGTGCTGCTCTACCACATGCCGGTGGTGGAGGAGCTGCTGGAGGATCTGGACGAGCTCATGGGGCAAAGCGCCCCCTATACCCTGGCGGAGTGGGAGCAGCGGCCCTGGTACCGCCGCACTTTCGCCGCCCTTTTGAAGCTGGGTGCCATCTGGCTTTGATGGATGGCGGCGGGAGAGAAGAAGCTGACGGGGAAGAAAGGAGCGATCTCTATGAAAAGACGTTATGGCTTTGCATTGCTGCTGGCGGCACTGCTGATCTGCGCCGGATGCGCGCCGCAAGAGCGGGAGGACCCCGCCCCGGAGAACTCCACGTCCCAGGAGACCGCACAGGACCCGGCGGAAGGAGCCCAGGCGCCTGAAACTGGAGAAGCGCCGGAGGAGCAGACGCCCGGCGCGGACGAAGAGGAGCGGGTGGCCGTGTACGAGGGAGAGGAGATCTCCATCACTGTCCCGGCCCGATACGCGGATCTGGTGCGCGTGGATGACATCGGCTCGGATAATATTTTTGTGGTGGAGGCCAACCTCTACTATGTGCCGGACTATACGGAGGACAGCGCGCCCCAGACCTGCGGCGGCTGGATGCTGACGGTGGAATCCCTGTACCCCGACATTGCTGCGCATACGGCGGACATAGGTCCCTGCCGGGCCTTTGACGGCACGTTCGTCTACGTGGAGGACCGGCCCGCGGAGGGCCAGGAGCAGGTGGATGCGTCCCGTCTGGAGGAGTTCCGGGCGGTGGCGGCGTCCGTGGAGGTGGATTACGGCGATCTGGAGCCGTTCACCCAGGAGGATCTGGCGGCATATCAGTAAAAAGAACAACAGTTGGAGGTACTTATGTCCAGAGAATTGACGGCGCAGGAGATCGCGGAGCGCAGTCTTATCAAAACCTACCGCAAGAGCCTGTGGAACCCCTTCATCGCCGCCGTAAAGCGGTATGAGCTGGTGGAGCCGGGGGATAAGATCGCCGTGTGCATCTCCGGCGGAAAAGACTCCATGGTGCTGGCCAAGCTCATGCAGGAGCTCCAGCGCCATACGGAGCAGCCCTTCGAGCTGACATTTCTGGTCATGGACCCCGGCTATAACCCGGCCAACCGGGCACTGATCCTGGAGAACGCGGAGAAGCTGGGCATCCCGGTGCAGATTTTTGAAAGCGACATCTTTGATGTGACCGTGCAGGTGGAGAAGAACCCCTGCTATTTGTGCGCCCGGATGCGCCGGGGCTTTTTGTATGCCAAGGCCCAGGAACTGGGGTGCAACAAGATCGCCCTGGGCCATCACTTTTCCGACGTGGTGGAGACCACGCTGCTGGGCCTTTTCTACGGCGCCCAGCTGCAGGCCATGCCCCCCAAGCTCAAAAGCCGCAATTTCCCCGGCATGGAGCTGATCCGCCCCTTGTACTGCGTCCATGAGGACGCCATCATCGCCTGGAAAAATTACAACGGCCTGCGGTTTTTGCAGTGTGCCTGCCGGTTTACCGAGGCCCGGGACGCCTCCGGCGACGGCGTGGGCGAGAGCAAGCGCCAGGAGATGAAGGTGCTGCTGCGGCAGCTGAAAAAGACGAATCCCAACATTGAAAAGAGCATTTTCCGGGCCATCCACGGGGTGCAGCTGGATACATTCCCCGGCTTCAAGTACCGGGGCAAGGCCTACTCTTTTCTGGATGACTATGACGGCACGGCGGGCTTTTTGCAGCCGTGAGGTGAGGAAAAGATATGGAGTACTATCGTTGTGAAAACCCGGACTGCGGCTATATCGCCCAGGAGGAGCCGGATGTGTGCCCCCAGTGCGGCGGCACGTTTTTCGCGCCGCTGCTGGAAGAGGAACTGGGCGGCGCGGACTGGGTGAGCCTGGGAAACCAGGCGGTGGAGGAGGAGCGGGACACGGACGCTCTGGCCTGCTACCAGCGAGCGGCGGCGCTGGGAGACGCGCCGGGAGTAACGAACCTGGGCTGGTGCTTTGAGGCCGGCGTGGGCGTGGCCCCAAACCCCAAGCAGGCAGTCATCCTCTACGCCCAGGCAGCCGCGGATGGCTACTACCCGGCTTTGGTGAACCTGGGCTATTGCTATACATACGGCATTGGTGTGGAGCGGGATTACGCCAAGGCGCTGGAGTGCTTCCGCAAGGGGGCCGAGCAGGGCCTGCCCCGGGCCCAATTTTTGCTGGGCGAGGCGTACCGCATGGGGTACGGCGTGGAGGCGGACATGGAGGAGGCCGTGAAGTGGTATCGCTCCGCCGCATGGCTGGGTGCCCCGCCGGCCCAGACGGAGCTGGGCCGCTGCCTGGAGTTTGGTACCGGCATCCAGAAGGACCTGGAGAAGGCTGTGAAGTGGTATCGCGCCGCGGCGGAGGCCGGCCATGCGCCGGGACAGTGCTGCCTGGGGTATCTCTATGAGAGCGGACAGGGGGTGGAGCAGAGCTGGGAGCAGGCGGTGGCGTGGTACGGAAAGGCCGCGGAGCAGCGGTTTCCCCGCGCCCAGTGCAACCTGGCCTGGTGCTATGAGTATGGCAAGGGCGTAGAGAAGGACCCGGCAAAGGCCGTGGCGCTCTACCGGGACGCGGCGGAGCAGGGCTATCCCAGAGGCCAGCTGAGCATGGGCCTTTGCTGCGAGCGGGGCATGGGCGTCGCGCAGGACTTTTCCGCCGCCGCCGCGTGGTACCGGAAGGCGGCGGAGCAGGAGGAAGAGGACGCGTGCTGCTGCCTGGGGTATCTCTATGAGACCGGCGAAGGCGTGGAGCAGAGCTGGGAGCAGGCCGTGGCGTGGTATCAGAAGGCCGCTTCCCTGGGCTCTGCCCGGGGGCAGTGCAACCTGGCCTGGTGCTACGAGTACGGCAAGGGCGTCAAGGCCGACCCGGCCGCCGCGTTCCGCTGGTACCGCTCCGCCGCGGCCCAGGAGGACCCCAGAGGTATGTTCAGCGTGGGCCGGGCTTATGATTACGGCATCGGCGTGGAGAAGGACGCCGTTCAGGCCGCCCGCTGGTATCAGGCGGCGGCGGACGCCGGCTCTGCGCCGGCCATGTGCGATTTGGGCGTTTGCTACGAGCGGGGCGAGGGCGTTCCCCAGAGTTTCACCCGGGCGGCAGAGCTTTATCAGGCGGCGGCGCAGGCGGGCAATGCGCCCGGCCAGTGCAACCTGGGCTTTTTGTATGAGATTGGCCGCGGCGTGGAGCAGAGCTGGGACCAGGCCGTGCGTTGGTATCGGGCCGCGGCGGAACAGGATATGCCCCGTGCCCAGTGCAACCTGGCCTGGTGCTATGAAAACGGCAAGGGTGTGGCCCAGAATTTCCAGGAGGCGGTGCGGCTGTACCGTGCCGCGGCGGAACAGGGCGATCCCAGAGGCATGCACTGTATGGGCGTTTGCTGCAAGGCGGGCCGGGGTGTGCCCCGTGACCTGGGCTGCGCGGTGGAATGGTACAAAAAGGCGGTGAAAGCCGGTTTTGTGCCGTCCATGTGCAATCTGGGGGTATGTTATGAAAACGGCGACGGTGTGGAGGCAGATCTTACCCGTGCGGCGGAGCTGTACCGGCAGGCTGCACTGCGGGGAGACGCCGCCGGGCAGTGCAATCTTGGGTACCTTTATGAGTCCGGCCGCGGTGTGGAGAAGGATATGGCCCAGGCGGTGGTGTGGTACGAAAAGGCCGCGGCCCAGGGCTTTCCCCGTGCCCAGTGTAATCTGGGTGTTTGCTGCGAGTTCGGCACCGGCACCAAAAAAGACGTCCGCCGTGCAGCGGAGCTGTACCGTGCCGCGGCGGAGCAGGGTGACCGGGTGGCTGCCTGCAATCTTGGCTACCTCTATGAAAGCGGCGTAGGCGTGGAGCAAGACTGGACCCAGGCGGTGCAGTGGTATACCCGCTCGGCCGAAAAGGGCTATGCCCGCGGCCAGTACAATCTGGCCTGGTGCTATGAGCACGGCAAGGGCGTGGCCCGGGATCGGGAACGGGCGGCGAAGCTGTATGAACAGGCAGGGGAGCAGCAGTACAAAGATGCCCGGGAATGCGCGGCCAAGCTGCGCCGCCGGCGCTGGCCTTTTGGCGACGGCTGGAGCTTCAAAAAATAATGAAAAATTTTTTAGAAAACCTGTTGACAAAAATCTTCCTTTGTGTATAATAATATCTGTTCGCTGCGGTGAACAACAGCGAACGGATCTAGCGGGTTTGTGTAAGGGTAGCACAGCAGACTCTGACTCTGTATGTGAGGGTTCGAATCCTTCACCCGCTGCCAGATGAAAGACCTCGGAACTGCAATGGTTCCGAGGTCTTTTCTTTTGCCCCAAAGCTTTGCTGGATTGTTTGGGGCGCTGCCTTCCGGAATGCGGGGAACGTCCCGACCGGTGCGGGAATAGGATAGTCAGGCGGGAAAGAAAGATTTCCCGCTGCATACACTGTCCTAGAACTGGACGGAGAGAAGGGAGCGAAGCACCATGGGGGTAAAGACCTATTCGCGCAAGGCGGACGGCGCCAAGGCACTTACACCGAACCTGAAGGTGGAGGAATTTGCCTGCCGCGATGGCTCGGACGTGATTTTGATCTCAGAGGAGCTGGTCACGCTCCTCCAGAAGATCCGGGACCATTTCGGCAGATCCATGGAGATCTGCAGCGGATACCGCACAGAAGCCTACAATAAGAAGATCGGCGGCGCGGCAAAGAGCCAGCACATGCTGGGCATGGCGGCAGACATTGCCATTGCGGGCATCTCGCCGCTGGCGGTTGCCCAGTACGCGGAATTTTTGCAGCCCGCCTCCGGCGGGATCGGCGTCTACCCCACATTTACCCATGTGGATGTACGTGCCGGCCGGGCACGCTGGGATAACCGTTCCGGCGCGCCCAAGTCTGTGGAGGGCTGGGGCGGCTATGCGGAAAGCAGCGAGACGGATCAGGCCGTGGAGTGGATCACAAAGGCAGGTATCCTTAAGGGAAACGGAGACGGAGACCTCCTGCTGGACGAACCCCTGACGACCCGCCGCTTTGCGGTGCTGCTCTACCGCTATGACCGCCAGCGGAAAAACGGATAGACACACGGGATGAACAGGACGGAACGCGGCTGCGTTCCGTCCTGTTTTTATATAGTACTGCTGGAGAAAGAAAGGTGTATTTCCGCTGCCCGGCGCATATGGTAAATGGAATCGTAGGTCCGGGAGGCGATGGCTTGAAACAGAGCGGAGGAAGCCGAACGTGCCGATGCGGCCCCGGCGGCGGGTGGGTGCTCAGCATGCTGCTTTGGACCTGGGGCGGGACGGCGTATTTTCTGCTGGAGGTCTTGTATAAAACGGTCACAGGGGAACCGGAGCGGATCTCCTGGACCATGCTGGTGCTGGCCGTTTTTCTGTGCGTGCCGGTGGAGCGCTGCGGCGCGGAACTCCCGTGGGAGATGCCACTTTGGCTGCAGGCGGCGGCCTGTGCGGCGCTGGTGACCGTGGCGGAGCTGGCGGCGGGACTGGTGCTGAATGTATGGCTGGATCTGGGCGTATGGGATTACAGTGCCCTTCCGTGGAACCTGTGGGGCCAGATATGCCCGCAGTTTGCAGCGGCATGGTGGGGACTTTGCATGGTGTTCATCCCCGCCTACGACTGGCTGCGCTGGCAGGTGCATTGCGGTGAGCAGCCCCGATACAGCATATAGGCGGAAAGAGCCGGGAGCAAATAGCGCTCCCGGCCCTTTCCGCTTTTACAGGGGTAAGATGGTAAGAAGTTATGTCTTGGATAAAAACGCGGTCTTTTCCGCCGGTGGAGCCTTGGTCAGCGCAGTAGCGGCCACAAAGACCACCAGGCTGGTGGCTGCCGCCATCACGTTGGAGGGCAGGCCCAGGATGCCCGGAGCCTTTCCCACCAGGAAAAACTCGGAAATGAGCCCTACCGCCACGGCGCACAGCATGGAGATGAAGGCTGCGGGGGCGGTGGCCCGCTTCCACACCAGGCCGATGACCAGGGGGAAGAACACGGCGGTGGAGTAGAACAATCCGCCCAGATACATGATGTTGATGATATTGTCCATCAGCATGGAGACGAACAGGGACAATACGCAGATCACCACCGTCACCACGCGGATGGTGCGCAGGGCACCGGCCTCAGTGTCCTTTTGGCGGCGGAAGAAGGGATCATAGATGTCGTTGACGAACAATGTGGAGGCAGCCAGCAGCATGGAGTCCGCCGTGGACATGGAGGCGGCGAAGATGCCGCCCAGGATCAGTCCGGCCACGCCGGCGGGCATGTAGGACTCAATGAGCAGGGCATAGCCCATGTTGGGGTCGGAGATACCGGGCAGGAGCACCACGATGCAAACGCCCAGCAGCGCCACCGCCAGACCGTAGACGAAGTAGGAGGCACCGGTGAAGACGAAGGCAAAGCGGGCGGTGGCGGCGTCCTTGGCTGCCAGGACCCGCTGGATGTAGTGCTGATTGGTGGCGTAGGTGAAAAAGCAGAACAGGCACCAGGAGATCACTGTGGCCGCGTCGATGTTGCCCAGGGACATGAAGCCCTCCGGCAGCGCCGCGGACAGTCCCGCAAGGCCTCCGGCGTTGGAGAGGGCGATAGGCAGAGCCACGGCGATGGAGGCCACGATGATGATAAACTGGACCACGTCCGTGTTCACCACGGCGATGAGGCCGCCGCCCATGGTGTAGAGTACCACGAAGGTGACGCTCAGCAAAAGTCCCAGGGTCTTGGGCACGCCCAGCACGCCGTTGAGCGCCACGGCGCCCACCATGAACTGGGTGGACAGCTGGGTGACGATGGCCAGCAGGTGCATGATGGTGGCCAGGGTGCGGGTGGGGCGGTCGTAGCGCCGCTCGAAAAACTCCGTCACGGTGACCATGTGGGGCAGCTTGATCTTTCCGGCAAAAAACACACCCAGCAGCACCAGGGCCGGCACGGCCGCCCAGTCCCACCAGGCGCCGGCGATGCCGATGGTATAGCAGTAGGCCATGGCGCCAATGAGGCTGCTGCCTCCGAATTCCGTGGCGGCCATGGAAAAGCCTGCCTGAATGCGGCCCAGACGGCTGCCGGCCAGGGTGAAGTCGCCCACGCACTGCACCTCTCTGGAGGAGCGGTAGCCCACATAGCCGATGACGGCGAAAATGGCCGCCACACCCAAGATATCCGCGATATTCATAGTCATTCCCTCCTGCGCGGTATCATGCGGAGGCAGCGGTGAGCTGCCTCCGCACAGTACGGCTCCAATGATAACAGACTCTGCCGATTCCCACAAGGGCACCGGTCATGCCGCGGCTGCGGTCTTGGCGTTGAGCTTGCGCAGTGCCGCGCAGCAGACCAGACCCAGGACGGAGCAGGCAAGGCACAGGGCAAAGAGCTTGGTGTAGCCGCTCACGCCCTTGTCCAGCCAGCCGCCCACCATGGTGTAGAAGAAGGCGTCCGGGCAGAAGCCCACGAAGGAGGCCAGGCCGATAACGGCGCCGGTCTTTTCCACGGGGATGTTGGACTCGGCCACGGTGGCAAAGTAGATGCCGCGGAAGCCGAAGAGCAGCACGCTCAGAAGGATCATCAGCGCCACGGCCAGGTACAGCAGGGAGGGGGTGCGGGGCAGCAGCAAATAGGCGGCCTCGCAGATGGCCACGCCCACGAAGCCCACCATCAGCACCTTGATGGAGGAGCCGGCCTTGTCCACGATGATGCCGGCCAGGGGAGAGGCGCCCATCTTAATGGCATAGGTGCGCAGGATGGCCAGAGTGCCCACCAGGGCGGAGGAGATGTGGAACACGTCGCTGAGGTAGGGATTGAGGTAGGTCAGGGAGGAGAAGACCATGTAGGTGGAGAAGATGATGCCGCCGATGAGCCATGCCTTGGGCATCTTCACCGCGCTGGCGATCTCACGGAAGGAGACCTTGTCCACGCCCTCCACTTCCTTTTCCTTGATGAGGAAGAACAGCACCACGCCGCAGAGAATGGACAATCCGGAGTACAGCCACACCACATATTTAAAGCCCACGGTCACGTCGGTGAAGGTCTCAAAGAGGTACAATCCCACAAAGGAGACCACCACGCCGGCGATGCCGGACAGGCCCTCGTTGAAGCCGAAGAGCTTGCCCTGCTCGGACTTGTCGCCCAGCATGCGGATGACCTTCATGGAGGCGGCCCAGAACGTGAGGATGGTGGTCACGCCCCACGCCGCGAAAATGAACAGCAGCATGGCATAGGAGGGGAACGTGGCAAAGTACAGTCCCAGAGCGCCGGAGGAGATCAGGGAGAAGGACAGCAGCTTTTTGGCGGAGAACTTGTCGGCCAGGAAGCCGCCGGGGAAGTAGAGGATGGTGGCCAGGATGCCGTACATGCTGATGAGGTTGCCCAGCTGCTGGTGATCCAGGCCCAGGGCGGCGCGCATGGGATCATAGAAGGTGGATTTCAGATAGGGCAGGCTGTACATCACCGTGGTACCGCTGGCGATGATAAAGATGATGAGGTATTTTTTCCAGTCAAATTTCTTTTCCATGTGGTCTCTTCCTTTCTCTTTTTGCGGCAGCTTACCGGGTCAGGGCGTCAAAGGCCTGGGTGAGGTCGCGCAGCAGGTCCTCCTTGTTCTCCAGACCCACGGCGATGCGGATCATGCCGCTGTGCTCGATCTGGATGAGGGTGCAGCCCTCGCCCAGGGAGGTGGCGATGGTCATGAGACGGGTGGCGTCCAGAAGCTTTTTGTTGGCCTCCTCCGGGCTCATGCCGCCGATGTTCTTTTTCAGCCAGAAGGAGACGATGCCGCCGCCCATGCCGTGCATCTGGGTCTGACAGAGGGCGTGCTGGGGATGGCTGGGCAGCGCCGGGTAGTTGACCAGGTCCACCAGGGGATGGGCTTCCAGGAACTGGGCCACCGCCAGGGCGTTTTCGCAGTGCTTGCGCACCCGCAAGTCCAGCGTCATCATGCCCCGCATGATGAGCCAGGCGTTGAAGGGAGACAGGCACGCGCCGGTGAAGCAGGGCATGCCGGGGAAGTGGATGTTCTCGATGATTGCCTTGGGGCCGATGACCACGCCGCCCAGGGTGTCGCCGTGGCCGTTGATGTATTTGGTGAGGCTGTGGATCACCAGGTCGGCGCCCTCATCCAGGGCCCGCTGGATGGGCGGGGGAGCAAAGGTGCTGTCCACGATGAACAGGCAGTCGTTGTCCTTGGCGATGCGGGCCACTTCCCGGATGTTCACCAGGCCTAAAGAGGGATTGGAGGGCGTCTCCGTGTAGAGCACGGCGGTGTTGGCGCGGATGTTCTGCATGACGCTCTCCACGTCCCGGAAGTTGGCGCAGCTGACGTCCACGCCCATCTTCTGCTCCAGGAATTCCCGGACGAACACGCCCGTGTGGGAAAAGACCTCCTCGGAGCAGAGCAGGTGGTCGCCCCGCTTGAGCAAGGACAGCAGCGTGGAGCAGATGGCGCCCATGCCGGAGCCGGTGCAAAGCGCGGCCTCGCCGCCCTCCAGCAGTGCCAGCTTTTCCTCCAGGGCGTAGACGGTGGGGCTGCCCTCCCGGGTGTACACCAGTCCGGTGCGGTCCCAGGAGCTGTTCATGTCGTCCACGGTGTCAAAGCCGTAGGTAGCGGTCTGGTAGATGGGCATGGCCAGGGCACGGGTGGTGGGATCGGGGTGATGGCCGCCGTGAACCATCAGCGTATCCAGTGCCAGGCCCTCCAGGGATTCTTTTGACATAAGGATCAACCTCCTCTATAATGTAAAAACAGTATGCGAGCTGACGGAGCGCGCCAAGGGGAGCCGTGGGCTTCCGGGCGCTCCTTTGTCCGAGGGCTACTCTAAACCATCCCCCTGCGGCAGAGTCAACTCCAAAAATCGGCAAAAAATTTTGTGCAATTTAACAGATATTGGGGGAGTACCTATGGATGACCTGTATTCCATCGGGGAGACGGCCAAGCTGAACGATGTGTCCATCAAGAGCCTGCGGCATTACGATGAGATCGGGCTGCTCAAGCCCCGCTACATCGACCCGGAGACCGGCTACCGCTACTATGTGTACAGCCAGTTTTCCTTCATCGACAAGATCAAGCGCTTCAAAAGCGTGGGCATGTCCCTCAAAGAGCTCAAGGAGCTGTTTCAGGGAAAAGACCTGAACCGGCTGGCGGAGTTTCTGGAGGCGGAGAAAAAGAAGCTGGACGAGGAGGAGCGGCTGCTGCGGGAAAAGCGGCAGGACGTGGATTGGCTTTCCGAGTTCATGGAGTACTCCCGCAGCCTGGAGGTGGACGACGGGCTGGAGATCCGCCAGCTGCCGCAGATGCACATGATCCGGGTCCCCTGTCAGGGGGACGACTCCATGTACGCCATGGACCTGGAGCTGCGGCGCATCTCCGTGTCCGAGCCCCTGCGCTCGTGCCAGATCCTCAACCCCTACGGCTACATCCTGGATTTTGACCGGCTCATGGAAAACCGCATGTATCCCACGGCCTCCACCGTCTGCGTCCGGGAGCGGCCGCCGGTGGACTCGCCGTATCTGTTCACGGCCCCGGCGGGGCGGTATCTTTGCTGCCGGGCCAAGATCCTCTCGGAGGATTGGAGCGTGGAGCCTCTCATCCGCTACTGTATGGACCACGGCCTGCGCCCGACGCTGGTGCTGGCCTGCGAGTACCTTGCCAGCCTGTACGATCCGTGCAATTCCCCCTACGAGCTGCGGCTGCTGCTGCCGGAGGACTGGGATGTGCCGGTGTGACAGAGCGGCATCGCTTCACATAAATATGAATATTTTGTAAACTTTTGAGAGCGCCCTTGAAATATGACAACTTGTCATTTATGATATGTGACAAGTTGTCATATTTCTTTTGCCTGCCGCGTAGATTTTTCTTGACCTTCCCCCGGGGGGAGGGCTTAAAACGATGAAGAAACGGCGGAGGCAATTTCGTATAGAGAGGAGAGAGGCTGATGCCCAGCGCAACATTTTTCCGCCTGGCGCCGGAAAAGCAGGAGCGGCTGCTGACGGCGGCTACCCGGGAATTTTCCCGGCGGCCGTTCAGCGAGGCGTCCATCAACCAGATCATCAAGGACGCGGGGATCCCGCGAGGGAGCTTTTATATGTACTTCGCGGATAAGGAGGATCTGTTCCGCTATGTGATGGAAGGCTATGTGGACCAGCTTTTGCTGGTGGTGCGGGAGAGCATCCTGCGCTGTGGCGGAGACCTGTTTGAAGGCATGCTGCGACTTTATGACTATGTCCAGAGCCGCCGCCAGGAGCAGCAGGTGGGCCAGATGGGAACGGTGACCACCATCATCGCCTGCAACAGCGGCCTGCAGCAGAATATGCTGTTGGGGCTTTTCACCCGCCGGCGGGTGCTGGATGCCCTGGGCGATGTGGTGGCGGTGGACCGGCTGGATCTGCGATGCAGTGAGGACCTGGAGAACATTCTGGCGCTGGTACTCTCTGTGACAGGACCGCTGCTGCTGCGCGGAGCAGCCGGGGACGATGGCGTCTCCGGGCGGGAACGTCTGGCCGGATTGCTGGAACTGTGCAAACGGGGCATGGCCCTGGACAAGGGCAGTGCCGCTGATGAGAAAAAAGGAGAATGACCATGGAAAAAGAACAGCTGTTGGAGGAGACGGGCCGCGTGGACGCGGCCCAGGAGCCGAAGAAGAAAAAGAAGCTGCATCTGGGCGGCAGGAAGGGGAAAAAGCGTCTGATCGCCGCAGTGGCGGTCTTGGCGCTGGTGGCTGCTGCTGCTGCCATGAAGCTGATGTCCGGCGGCACCCAGCAGCTGCCTGCCGCGTCCTACCGGGCCGAGATGGTCCAGCGGCGGGACGTGGGGACTTCCGTCACGGGAACGGCCACGCTGGAGCCGGCGGACGCGTACAACGTGACCACGCTGCTGTCGGCCACGATCCTTTCCGCCCCCTTTGAAGAGGGAGATCTGGTGGACAAGGACACGCTGCTCTATACGCTGGACAGCGCCGACGCACGGGATTCCGTGAGCCGGGCCAATATCTCCACCCAGCAGGCGCAGCTGAGCTTCGAGCAGGCCCAGGAGGCGCTCAAGCCCACCGCGCCTATTGGCGGCACCATCAGTGAGGTGTATGTCCATGACGGTGACAGTGTCACCGCCGGCGCCCAGTTGGCCAGGATCGTCGCCAGCACGGATGTCACCATGGACTTTCTGTTCCTCTATGTCTCACCCGGCGATTTTTATACGGGCCAGAGCGCCACGGTGTTCATCGACGGGGTGGACGGCAGCGTCCAGGGCACGGTGGTCTCGGTCTCGGATTCCACCACGGTCACCAGCAACGGAAAGCAGGGGTGCACCGTGCGGGTGAAGATCCAGAACCCCGGCGCCATTTCCGACAGCTATACCGCCTCCGCCATCATCGGCAGCTACACCAGCTACGGAACGACGCCCATCACCATGCCGGCCTCCGCCATGGTGTACGCGGGGGCCTCCGGCACCGTCACAGGCTTTTCCAAACTCTCGGGCAGTTCCGTGACCAAGGGGGAGACGCTGTGTACCATCGATTCCGAATCGGGCCGCAGCCAGCTGGAAAACGCCCGGCTGGCTCTGGAGAGCGCCCGCTTGTCTGCCAGCTCTGCCCAGGGAAATCTGGAGGACTACACCATCAAGTCCCCCATTTCCGGCACCGTCATCGAAAAGACCTTCAAGGCCGGCGACAAGGTGGACGGCGTGACCTCCGGCAACCTGGCGGTCATCTATGATCTCAGCTGCCTGAAAATGGACATGAGCGTCAACGAGCTGGATATTTCCAAGGTGCAGGTGGGCCAGGAGGTGGAGATCACCTGCAATGCCCTCATGGGCCAGACCTTCACCGGCACGGTGGAAAAGGTCAGCGTCAACGGTACCACCACCGGCGGCTTTACCACCTACCCTGTGACCATTTCCATTCAGGACTACGGCGAGCTGCGGCCGGGCATGAACGTCTCGGCGACCATACTGTGCCAGACGGAGCAGGACGCGCTCACTGTGCCTGTGGCGGCGGTGAACCGGGGAAATACCGTGTCTGTGGCGTTGCCCGGTGCACTGGCAGAGGACGGCGTGAGCGTGGCGGACCCCACGAAGGTGGAGCAGCGCAGCGTGACGCTGGGCGTCAATGACGACAACTACATCGTCATCACCTCCGGCCTTTCCGAGGGGGAGACGGTGATCTACCAGGAGCAGGCCGCGGGTGAGGCAGTGGGAGGTTAAACCGTGGAGCATTTGATCGAACTGCGGGATGTGTATAAGATCTACCAGATGGGCGACGAGGCCGTGCATGCCTTGGACGGCATCAGCCTGACGGTGGACCAGGGGGAGTTCGTGGCCATCGTGGGCTCCTCCGGCTCCGGCAAGTCCACCGCCATGAACATCATCGGCTGTCTGGATGTGCCCACCTCCGGTACCTACTATCTGGGAGGACGGGACGTCTCGGCCATGAATGACGACCAGCAGGCCCAGATCCGCAATAAAATGCTGGGCTTCATTTTCCAGCAGTATAATCTGATCCCCAAGCTCACCGTGCAGGAAAACGTGGAGCTGCCGCTGCTGTATGCGGGCGTGGGGGCTCAGGAGCGCCGGGCCCGGGCCACGGAGGCTTTGGAGCGGGTGGGACTTGCGGAAAAGCACCGCAATCTCCCCAGTCAGCTCTCCGGCGGCCAGCAGCAGCGGGTGTCCATCGCCCGCGCTCTGGCAGGGGAGCCGTCGGTCATTCTGGCGGATGAACCCACCGGCGCGCTGGATTCCCGTACGGGCCGCGAGGTGCTGGGCTTTTTGCAGAAGCTCAACCGGGAAGGGAACACCGTGGTCCTCATCACTCACGATAATTCCATCGCCGTGAAGGCAAAGCGCATCGTCCGCCTTCAGGACGGCAGGATCATCTATGACGGCGATGCCGGAGATCCGGCGGCAGTGGTGCAGGCGCAGGAAACGGAAGAGGAGGCGGAGGCATGAATGTGACCCAGTCGTTCAAGCTGGCGCTCAAATCTCTGCGTACCAGCAAGATGCGCTCCTTCCTCACCATGCTGGGCATCATCATCGGCGTGGGGGCCGTCATTATCATCATCTCCCTGGGCAACGGCCTCAAGAGCATGGTGGACCAGCAGGTGGAGCGGGTGGGCATCACCCAGATCTACACCTATACCTGGGGCCTGGGTGACGGCACCACCGGCAATGTGTCTCCCGAGGAGATGTACGAAGTGGTAGAGAGCCGTCCGGACCTTTTTGAGGGCATCACCCCCTGGGTGAGTGCCGGCCAGGGCATCCGGATCGGCGGCGAGGAGTACAAAAAAACCAGTATTTACGGCGTCAGCGAAGCCATGTACCGTCCCGCCACCGGCACGACTCTGGACGGCGGCGCTTTGGCCCGGGGCCGCTACCTTCAGTATGTGGACGTGGCCACCGAGCGCAAGGTGTGCGTGGTGGGGGCCTACGTGGAGCAGGAGCTTTTGGGCGGAGATGCTCTGGGCAAGACCGTCTCCATCCAGGGAGTCCCCTACACGGTGGTGGGCGTGCTGGCCCAGAACAGTGAGACCATGACGGAGGGCGGCGGCGACGACCAGCTCTACATCCCCTACGCCAATGCCATGCGCCTTTCCGGTTCGTCCTACGTCTCCCTCTACCAGATCACGGCCGTGTCCCGGGACGCGGTGTCCCAGGCACAGGCGGTGCTCATGGACTTCCTGCGGGACTTTTACCACGACACGGACGGGAGTCTGGTGTATAACGCGTACTATGTGCAGACCATGCTGGAGCAGGTGGAGCTCATCAATACCATGATGGGCGTTGCCATGATGGTGCTGGTGGCCATTGCGGCCATCTCGCTTTTGGTGGGCGGCATCGGCATCATGAACATCATGCTGGTGTCCGTCACGGAGCGCACCCGGGAGATCGGCATCCGTAAATCCCTGGGTGCCAAGCGGAGGGACATCCGCCGCCAGTTTATCATCGAGGCGGGCACGACCTCCGCCATCGGCGGATTGCTGGGCATTGCCTTCGGGTGCCTGGTGGCTATGGGCGTGGGCACGCTCATCGGCGGCATGGTGGCCTCCCAGATGGGCGGCGGCGCCACCTTTGCCGCCACGCCCACGGTTTCCGCCGTGGCGGTGAGCTTTGGGGTATCCGTGGGCATCGGTGTGCTGTTCGGGTATCTGCCGGCCAACAAGGCGGCCTGTCTCAACCCCATCGATGCTTTGCGCTATGAATAAAAAAGGACCGGCACAGCCGGTCCTTTTTTAAAAAATTTTTCTCTTGGCAAACTTTCTTTCCTGCTTCTTCGTCTATCAGGCAGAAACCACGAAAGGATATGAGCAAATGCCGCATATCACCCAATCAGAATTGACCGCTTACCTGGTGGAAAATCAGGCGCGTTTTTACCGTTTGGCGTATAGCTATCTCCATGACAGGGAAGAGGCCTTGGACGCGGTACAGACCGCTGTCTGCAAGGCACTGGAAAAGCAGGATGGCCTGAAAAACGCCGACGCCATGCGCACCTGGTTTTATCGGATCCTGGTCAATGTATGCACGGATCAGCTGCGCCGGAGAAAACGCGTGGTACTGGTGCCCCAGGAGGCGCTGGACGCGGGCAGCTACGAAGACCCGCTTCCCGCCGACGGCACGCTTGCCCAGCGGGTGGAGGGGCTGCCGCCGGAGGTGGCCACCATCGTCAAGCTGCGGTTTTACGAGGAGCTGTCTCTCAAGGAGATCAGCGCCGTGGTGGACTGCCCGCTGAGCACGGTGAAGACCCGTTTGTACACTGGCCTGAAAAAACTTCGTGTTGAACTGGAAGGAGCGCAAGAAAGATGAACGAATTTCGCACAGCCAAAGAGGCATATGACCAGACTCCCATCCCGCAGGAGCTGAACGAGCGGGTGCAGGCGGGCATCCGCCAGGGAAGCGAGGCTTACCGCCGCGCCCACCGCCGCAGTTCCCTGCGCCATACCCTGACCGCCGCGGCCGCCTGCTTTGTGGTGGTCGTGGGTGCACTGAACCTCTCTCCCACCGTGGCGGCTGCTGCTGCCGACGTGCCGGTGCTGGGCGGCCTGTTCCAGATCCTGACGGTCCGCAGCTATGAGGACACCAACGGTGACCGCACCGTGGAGGTGGAGCAGCCCGGCTTGGAGGGCGGCGCCCTGGCCCAGCAGGTCTCTCAGGAGATCCAGGAGCGGGTGGACGCCAAGATCGCCGAGGGCGAGAAGATCATCGCCGAGTATAAGGAGGCGTTCCTGGCCACCGGCGGCACTGAGGAGCAGTGGGCGGAAAAGGACAACACCGTCAGCGTCACCTATGACATCAAGTCTCAGACCGATACCACCGTCTCTTTCGTAGTGGACAGCTATGTCTCCATCGCCAGCGCCTACCAGGAGCAGGTGTACTACAACCTGGATCTGGCGGAGAATCGGGAGATCACCCTGGCGGACCTGCTGGGCGAGAACTGGGTGGAGATCTGCAACGAGAGCATCCGCACCCAGATGGCCGAGAGCGAGGACCCCTCTGTGTTCTTCTCTGAGGACATGGGCGGCTTCACCACGGTGGATGAGACCACGTCCTTCTATATCAATGAAGCGGGCAATCCCGTGGTGGTGTTCCCCAGATACACTGTGGCTGTCGGCGCCATGGGCAATGTGGAATTTGAGATCACGAAATAACGGCATAACGGCGAACGTTCCCCGGCCCATGCGCCGGGGAACGTTTTTTTAGGGGGTTGTGCCGGATGGGCCGGGGGTGTATGATAAGAGAAATTTCAAAGACGGAGGAGAACGCCATGAACATCGCCCACAGCATCACCGACCTGATCGGACACACCCCGCTGCTGGAGCTTTGCCGCTATGAGGCCGCCCATGGTCTGGAGGCCACCATCCTTGGCAAGCTGGAACGCCAGAATCCCGCCGGCAGTGCCAAGGACCGGGTGGCCGCCGCCATGATCGATCAGGCGGAGCGCCAGGGCCGCCTGGCGCCGGGCGGCACCATCATCGAGCCCACTTCCGGCAATACGGGCATCGGCCTTGCCGCTGTGGGCGCCGCCAAGGGCTACCGGGTGATCCTCACCATGCCGGATACCATGAGCGTGGAGCGGCGCAGCCTCATCGCCGCCTATGGCGCCGAGATCGTGCTCACGCCGGGCGCGGAGGGCATGGCGGGGGCTGTTGCCAGGGCGGAGGAACTGGCGGCCTCCATCCCCGGCAGCATCGTGGCAGGACAGTTTGAAAACCCGGCCAACCCGGCGGCCCACATGGCCACCACCGGCCCGGAGATCTGGAAGGATACGGACGGCAAGGTGGACATCTTCGTGGCGGGCGCCGGCACCGGCGGCACCCTCACCGGTGTGGGCCGGTACCTGAAGAGCCAAAATCCCGCTGTGCGGGTGGTGGCGGTGGAGCCTGCCTCCTCGCCCCTTTTGACTCAGGGCCGCGCAGGGGCCCACGGTCTCCAGGGTATCGGCGCCAACTTCGTGCCGGAGAACCTGGACCGCTCCTTGCTGGACGAGATCATCCCCGTGACGGATGAGGACGCCTACGCCGCAGGCCGGGAGCTTGCCCGGCGGGAGGGCATCCTGGTGGGCATCACCTCCGGTGCGGCGGTCTGGGCGGCGGCAGAGCTTGCCCGGCGGCCGGAGAACCAGGGCAAGGTCATCGTGGCGCTGCTGCCGGACAGCGGCGAGCGGTATTTGTCCACGCCCATGTTCCAGGAGTAAAAAAAGAGAGAGACGCCGTAAGGCGTCTCTCTTTTTTATGGCTTGGATCAGACCACACCCTGGGCCAGCATGGCGTCCACGACCTTCTTGAAGCCGGCGATGTTGGCGCCGACGACCAGGTCGCCGGGCATGCCGCACTCCATGGAGGCGTTGTAGGCGTTGTGGAAGATGTTCTCCATGATGCCCTTGAGCTTGGCGTCCACTTCTTCGAACGTCCAGGAATAACGCATGCTGTTCTGGCACATCTCCAGGGCGCTGGTGGCCACGCCGCCGGCGTTGGCAGCCTTGGCGGGGGCGAACAGCAGACCGGCCTCCTGGAACACCCGGATGGCCTCGGGACGGCAGGGCATGTTGGCGCCTTCAGCCACGGCCATGGCACCGTTTTTCACGATGGTCTTGGCGATGTCCTCGTCGATCTCATTCTGGGTGGCGCAGGGCAGGGCGATGTCGCAGGGGATGGTCCAGATGCCGCGGAAGCCCTCGGTGTAGGTGCTGCCGGGCACGCGCTCGGCGTACTCCTTGATGCGGCCGCGGTGGCCCAGCTTGATGTCCTTGACCACATCCAGGCGGATGCCGTTGGGATCGTGGACAAAGCCGTTGGAGTCGCTGAGGGCCACCACCTTGGCGCCCAGGGTCATGGCCTTCTCCGCGGCAAAGATGGCCACGTTGCCGCTGCCGGAGATGACCACGGTCTTGCCGGCGAAGCTGTCGCTGCGCATGCACTTGAGCATCTCGGCGGTCAGGTAGCAAAGACCATAGCCGGTGGCCTCGGTACGGGCCAGGGAGCCGCCGTAGGTCAGGCCCTTGCCGGTGAGAATGCCCGCCTCGTGGGCGTTGCGCAGACGGCGGTACTGGCCGAACAGATAGCCGATCTCACGGGCGCCCACGCCGATGTCGCCGGCGGGCACGTCGGTGAACTGGCCGATGTGACGGTAGAGCTCCGTCATGAAGCTCTGGCAAAAACGCATGACCTCGGCGTCGCTCTTGCCCTTGGGATCGAAGTCGCTGCCGCCCTTGCCGCCGCCGATGGGCAGGCCGGTGAGGCTGTTCTTGAGGATCTGCTCGAAGCCCAGGAACTTCAGAATGGACAGATTGACGGTGGGATGGAACCGCAGACCGCCCTTGTAGGGGCCGATGGCGGAGTTGAACTGGACACGGTAGCCACGGTTGACCTGGACCTTGCCCTCATCATCCACCCAGGGCACCCGGAAGCTCACCACGCGCTCGGGCTCCACGAAGGACTCGATCACGCCGTTGGCCTCATACTCGGGGTGTTTGTCCACGATGAGATCCAGGCTCTCCAGGACCTCCAGGACCGCCTGGTGGAATTCCTTCTGATCGGGGTCCCGGGTGACGACCTGGGAGTATACCCGCTGCAAATACTCGCTGTTCAACATAACCATTACCCCTTTTTGTGTAGTTTTATGCGCATAGTATCTTTGACACTTTAATTTAGAATAACGGATATCACCGAACTTACACAAGGTTTAAATTTCCTAAAATCCAAAAAAGTTAGGCAATCGTTTTCCTCCAATTTTTACAAAAAAAAGAGCACCCTGCCGTAATGCGGACAAGGGCACTCTTTTTTGTGCTTGAAAGGTGTACGTTACTGGGGGTCCATGGCCTGGCGCAGCGTGTCGGTGATGGCACCTTCAAAGATGCGGGTGGCGTGGCCGTGGAGGGTCTCCAGCCCGGCGGCGGAGAGGGTGCAGGGCACCTTGCCGTTCATGGAAAGGTCCATGTCGAAGATGAACTTGACCTCCGGGTCCTGAGCGGCGCCGGGGGCGTTGTTTTTCACCCGGCCGGGGCCGGCGTGGATCTTGGCCCGGCAGCTGGAATCCAGCTGGAACAAAAGGTCGCTGGCGCAGTTGAGGAAGTTCTCCTCGATCACGTCCGGCTGGCACAGGGGACCCACATAGGCCGGGGAGATCAGCTCCGCCCACTTGGTCTTCTCCAGCCCCAGCTTGGAGCGGGTGAAGATGTTCACATACCGCAGTCCCACCCGCTGGAAAAAGGCGGGCTGATAGAGCTTGATGAAGGCGGCCAGCGGCTTGTCCAGATGGTGGGCAAACTCCTCCCAGCCGGTATAATGCAGAGTGGACAGGGCGATGAAGTCCTTGGTGAGATTCAGCTTCCACTGGTTGTCGGCAGAGAGGAAGTTATAGTTGGTGACGGGGGGCTGCTGCTCCACCTTGGGGGCGGCGCCGGGAGCAGAGAGGGTGATCTTGGGAGGCGTCACGTCCTGACGGCGGGCATACTGGGGAAATTCCGCGCGGATGGCCTCCTGAAAATCCGCCGGCTCCACGGAGTTGATGGTGAGGATCGTGGGAAAGCGCAGCTGGCAGATGACCTCCTGGGCAGGTGCCTTGCGGTAAAGTGTACGGGGATGTCCTGAAAACAGCATGGGGCATGCTCCTTTTCTCTGGAATATATGCCCATTGTAGCCTGCCCGGCGGTAAAAGTCAAATCACAGGTAGAACCGGTGGCAGCCGATGGTGGTGAGATAGGTACGGTTGGCGTTGATCCAGGTGCCGGGAGAGAGATCGGGTGCATAAAAATACAGCGCGCCGTCCACGGTCGTCTCCCCGTCCAGCACCCGCCCGGCTGCCTCCAGGGACAGGTGATAGGGGTGGTTGTAGACGGTGCCGTTTTCCACCGGTTCGAACTGCACGGCGTATTTCTGGTCAAAGACCACGCCGGCGATGGAGTCGGGGAACTGGTCGCTTGCCACCCGGTTCAGAACTACGTTGCCCACGGCGATCTGGCCCTCCAGAGGCTCTCCCTGGCTCTCGGCACTGATGATGCGGCTGAGCCAGTAGTAGTCCACCGCGTTGTAGGCGGCGTCCGGAGAGGTCACGGCGGCGCCGGAGAGGTAGGGGTCCCACTCCACCGTGGCCCCCAGCAGTTCGCCTACCAGCCGCAGCGGGACCATGGTGCGGCCCTGCTCCACGGAAACATCGGCGCTGTGGGAAACCCCGTCCAGCGTCACAGTGTCCGCGGCGGGATCGGCAATGAGCGTCCGGTCACCGGAGACGGCCACCGCCGCGGCGGTCCCGGCGTCCCAGGTGAGGGTCCAGTCGCCCAGAGCGTCCAGCAGCGTGCGCAGGGGGATATAGGTCACGCCTTCACGCACCACGCCCCGGCTGTCCAGCCAGTGGCCGTCCACCTGTACGATGACGCTGCGCTCTGCGCGCGGAGTCTGCTCCACTTGCGCCGCCTGGGCGGGCGTGGACAGCAGCATAGCGGCCAAAAGACCACAAAAAATACTTCGTTTCATAAAAGTCACATCCTTTTTGCGGGATTTCTACAAAAAGGATACAGGTTTTGCGCCGCCGGGGCAACCCACAAATCCTGGCAGGGCCGCCAGAGTCTGGCGGCGGGACGGCAACCGTGAAAAAAATCCCCGCCTCTCACATACAGTGTGGAGAGGAGAGGAGGTGCGCAGATGGACGCGGTGGAGTGGAGCACCAGCATCTATGCACTGGCTGCGGCTATGGCACGGTGCATGAGCACGGAGGAGCTCTCCCGGGCGTCGCTGCTGCTGACCCAGCTGGGCACCACCTTGGGGACGATCGTGGCGCTGCGGGAGCTGGAGGAGACCGGGGAGAGCGTCGAGGAGGTATGAAAAAGAGCGGGCAGATGCCCGCTCTTTTTTTGATGTGACTTTAGGCCAGTGCCGTGCGGACACGGGCGGCCACCGCGTCCAAAAATTCCTCGCTGGTGACGGTTTTGGTGGGGAAATCCGGATCGGCCAGGGCGGCCAGGTCGCCGGTCATGACGCCGGAGCGCAGCGTGTCCAGCGCGGCCTGCTCCAGAACGTCGCCGAAGGACGCCAGGTCATTTAGACCGTCCAGCTCGCCCCGGCGGCGCAATGCGCCGGACCAGGCAAAGAGGGTGGCCATGGGGTTGGTGGAGGTCTTCTCCCCCCTGCGGTAGCGGTAGTAGTGGCGGGTGACGGTGCCGTGGGAGGCCTCGAACTCCATGGTGCCGTCAGGGGCCACCAGCACGGAGGTCATCATGGCCAGGGAACCGAAGGCGGCGGCCACCATGTCGCTCATCACGTCGCCGTCGTAGTTTTTCAGCGCCCAGATAAAGCCGCCCTTGGAGCGGATGACCCGGGCCACCGCGTCGTCGATGAGGGTATAGAAATAGGTCAGGCCCAGCCGTTCAAACTCCGGCTTGTAGGTGGTCTCATAGGCCTCCTCGAAGATGCGCTTGAACTCTCCGTCATAACCCTTGGCAATGGTGTCCTTGGTGGAAAACCACAGATCCTGCTTCTGGGCGATGGCGTAGCGGAAGCAGCTGTCCGCAAAGGCACGGATGCTGCGGGCGGTGTTGTGCTGGGCCTGGAACACGGCGGGGCCGTCCACGGTCTGGACGGTGAGGGCCGTCTCCCGGCCGCTCTGGCCCCGGAAGGTCAGCGTGGCGGTGCCGGGCTCCTCCGTCACCAGATCCACCGCCTTGTACATATCGCCGTAGGCGTGGCGGGCGATGGTAATGGGGGCTTCCCAATTGCGCACCGCCGGACGGATGAAGGGCAGGGGGATGGGGGTGCGGAAGGCGGTGCCGTCCAGAATGGCACGGATGGTGCCGTTGGGGCTTTTCCACATCTCCGTCAGCTGGGGATACTCCTCCATGCGCTGGCGGTTGGGGGTGATGGTGGCGCACTTGACCGCCACGCCCAGACGGCGGGTGGCCTGGGCCGCGTCCACGGTGACCTGATCGTGAGTTTCGTTGCGGTGCAGCAATCCCAGATCGTAATATTCCGTTTTCAGATCCACGAAGGGGAGGATCAGCTTGGACTTGATCCAGCCCCAGAGGATCCGGGTCATCTCGTCGCCGTCCATTTCCACCAGCGGGGTGGTCATTTGAATCTTTTCCATGTCAGTCAGCTCTCTTTGCATAGTAGTTCATCAGGCACCCGTCCAGCAGGATATCTTTTTCCTCCGCCGTCAGACCCCGCACATGGAGCAGGAGGTCTTCCACGGTGCCGTCGGCGCGGATGACCTTGGCAGGGATGTCCTCCCGGCCCTCCGCCACTGCGGTGCGGATATGGGGAACAAACACACAGTCGCCGCTCTCATAGGGGAAGGGGGTGCCGTCGTCCAGGGTAAAGGGCAGCATGCCCCAGTTGATGCAGTTGGAACGGTAGCGTTTAGTGGCAAATTCGTAGCATATATTGGCCAATCCGCCCAAAACTTTCTGACAGGAGGCTGCCTGCTCCCGGGCGGAGCCGTCACCGGGCCGGTTGGCGAACACGCAGGAGCCAAACTGGGTATCGGCCAGCAGGGCCGCTCCGTCGCCCACCTTGTCCAGAATTTCCCGGAGGCGCTGGGGCACATTGCCGTCACGCCGCTGGGCCTCCAGGGCTGCGGCGGCCTTGGCCCGGCCCACATAGGCCGGCTCCCGGCGGGAGAGGGTAAACTCCGCCAGACGCAGGGGATTGGAGCGGTAGGAGGAGGTCTCACCGGAGGGGATCAGTTCGTCGGTGGTGGTCACCTCGTCTCGGAGCACCGCCGCCAGCTCCACCAGCAGGTGCTCGCCCAGAGGCGGCATGGAGGGCCAGTCGGTGATGTTGGGCCCCAGGATCAGCTCCGTGTCCGGCTGGGGATGACCGAAGCCGTTGTAGACCCGGCGGGCGTAGACGCCCTGGTCGAAGTGGTAGGGCAGGGGCTGGGGTTCGTAGTCCACCTCCGTGGCGGGGGTGATCTTGCCGCCATTGCGGGCGGTGGCGGCGATGGAGCGGGCGTCCATAAGGCACACGCCGGCAAACTGCCCCTCGGCGGGCTTGGAGCCCTCCCGGTTGGGGAAGTTGCGGGTGGTGTGGCGCAGGCTCAGACCATTGTTGGCGGGCACATCTCCGGCGCCAAAGCACGGACCGCAGAAGCTGGGCTTGATGATGGCACCGGTTTCCAGCAGGTCTGCGGTGACGCCGGTGCGGGTGAGCTCCAGGCTGACCGGCACGCTGGTGGGGTATACGTCCAAAGAGAAGTAGCCGCTGCCGCAGCTTTCGCCCCGGAGAATGTCCGCCGCCTCGGTGATGTTGTCAAAGAGTCCGCCGGCGCACCCGGCGATGACCCCCTGGTCGGCCCACACGCCGCCGTCACGGCACTTGTCCAGCAAATGGATGTTGGCCTTGGGGAAGCGGGCACGGGCGTCGGACTCCACGGCTGCGAGGATGTCGGCCGCATTGTCCAGAAATTCCCGGATGGTATAGGCGTTGGAGGGGTGGAAGGGCAGGGCGATCATGGGCTCGATCTCGTCCAGGGCAATGGTGACCGCGCGGTCATAGTAGGCCCAGGGGCCCGGCTGGAGGGGCTGATACTCCGCCTCGCGGCCATGAAGGGCCAGGTAGTCCCGGGTGGTGTCGTCTGTCTGCCAGATGGAGCTTAGACAGGTGGTCTCCGTGGTCATCACGTCGATGCCGCTGCGGTAGTCCATGGGCAGGCCGGCGATGCCGGGGCCGGCAAATTCCAGTACCCGGTTGTTGACAAAGCCGCCGGCAAAGGTGGCCTTGATGAGGGCCAGGGCCACATCGTGGGGACCTACGCCCCGCCGGGGCTTACCGGTGAGGTACACCAAAACTACTTCGGGGTAAGGGATGTCCCAGGTGTTTTTCAAAAGCTGCTTGCAAAGCTCCGGGCCGCCCTCGCCCACGGCCATGGTGCCCAGGGCGCCGTAGCGGGTGTGGGAGTCGGAGCCTAAAATCATTTTTCCGCAGCCTGCCAGCTGTTCTCTTGCATAAGAGTGGATCACGCTCTGGTTGGCGGGCACGTAGATGCCGCCGTATTTTTTGGCGGCGGACAGGCCGAACACATGGTCGTCCTCGTTGATGGTGCCGCCCACGGCACACAGGCTGTTGTGGCAGTTGGTCAGGGCATAGGGGACAGGAAAGCGCTTGAGCCCGGAAGCCCGGGCCTGCTGGATGATGCCCACATAGGTAATATCGTGGGAGACGAGGGCATCAAAGCGGATCCTTAGAGCCGCAGGGTCGCCGGAGGTGTTGTGGGATTGAAGGATCTGCCAGGCCATGGTCTGGCGGCGGCCCTCGTCGGCGGTGACGGGCGCGGTGGGGCAGGGAGCCCCGTTGTGGAAAAAGGTTCCTTGTTCATTGAGCTGGATCATAGGCGGAAGACCTCCTGGGCTCCGGCCTGCGCCGGAAGTTTCTTGCACCACAATATACCACACTTTCTCCAAGATGCAAAGCAAATTTTGCAAGAAACTAATCTTGAACTTGCAAATTTGGAAAACTGCCTAAGAATGGAGACGTAAGTTGGGAAATGTCGTGCAGATACACCTGTTTTTATATAGCGGACAAAATCGCCGCTGTTACGGCCGCAGGATCGTGATCTGGCAGGCGGCCATGGCACAGAGGGCCGTCTCGTGGGACTGGGGCGTGACACCGGCACAGCAGGCGGCCTCCACCACGATCTCCGCTTCCGGCAAAAACGCCTTGATGAGCAGGGCGTTGGAGAGCACACAGATGTCCGTGCACACGCCGATGAGGGTGACCTGTTCCACACCGGGCTTTCCCTGGCGGCGCAGATCCTCGTCCTGGGCCTTGAGAAGCTGGCCCAGGGCGGTGCTGCCGAAGGTGGGCTTGTCGATGGGCTGGGCGGCGTATTCCTGCAGCTGGGGAATGATCTCCCACCCCTCGCTGCCCCGGATGCAGTGGGGCACCGGCAATTTCCGGCCCTCCTGGGTATCCGGGTAGTCCGGACTATGGGTATCCCGGGTGAAGAGGATCTTCTCGCCGCGGTTCAGTCCCTCTACCACGCGCCCCACCACATGGGGTACGATATCGAACGCCTCTTTTGTCCCCAGGGCGCCGGAGACAAAATCATTCTGCATGTCCACTACTACCAAAACGTTCATGGCTGCACGCTCCTTTCTGTTTTCCTCAATATAGCAAATATCCCTCAGGGGTGCAAGAAACGGCGGGGAAAGCTGGAAAAAGAAGTTGACTTTTTCGGTGTAAACAGCTACCATAGACCTACTTACGGCTGTGGCATTCCGCGGCCGAAACTGTGTGAAAATGAGGAGAGAGAACCGTGAAGCGTGAAAACTTCCAATCCCGGTTGGGATTTTTGCTGGTGAGTGCCGGCTGCGCCATCGGCATCGGAAATGTCTGGAAATTCCCCTACGTCACCGGCGAAAACGGCGGCGGCGTGTTCGTGCTGTTCTACCTGCTGTTTCTGGTCATCATGGGCGTGCCTGTGCTGACCATGGAGCTGGCGGTGGGCCGTGCCAGCCGGAAAAGTGCCGTGCTGGGCTACAAGGCTCTGGAGCCCAAGGGCAGCAAATGGCATATCCACGGCTGGTTCTGCGTGATCGGCTGCTGCCTTTTGATGATGTACTACACCACGGTGGCCGGCTGGATGCTGGACTATTTCTACAAGTTCGCCACCGGCGCCTTTGACGGCATGGCCACCGAGGCGGTGGACGGCGTGTTCAGCCAGATGCTGGCCAACCCCGGCGAGATGACGATCTTTATGGTCATCATTGTGCTGGCGGGCTTTTTGGTTTGCTCCTTCGGTCTGCAAAAGGGCCTGGAGCGCATCAGCAAGTGGATGATGCTGGCGCTGCTGGCGCTGATCGTGGTGCTGGCCGTGCACAGCCTGATGCTGCCCGGCGCCGCCGAGGGCGTGAAGTTCTACCTGCTGCCGGACTTCCAGCGGGCCGCGGAGCAGGGCATCGGCAACGTGATGACCGCCGCCATGAACCAGTCCTTCTTCACGCTGAGCCTGGGCATCGCCGCCATGGAGATCTTCGGCAGCTACATGTCCCGGGACAACTCCCTGACCGGTGAGTCCGTGCGCATCTGCTGCCTGGATACCTTTGTGGCGCTCATGTCCGGCCTCATCATTTTCCCCGCCTGCTTCGCCTTCGGCGTACAGCCGGATGCGGGCCCGTCCCTGATCTTTATTACGCTGCCCCGGGTGTTCGTGAACATGGCCGGCGGCCGGATCTGGGGCGCGCTGTTCTTCCTGTTCATGACCTTCGCCAGCTTCACCACGGTCCTGGCGGTGTTTGAGAACATCATGGCCAGCTGTATCGATACCTTCGGCTGGACCCGCAAGAAGGCCACGGTGCTTTGCTGCGTGTTCATTCTGGTGGCCAGCATGCCCTGCGTGCTGGGTTACAACCAGTGGTACTTCTCCCTGGTGCTGCCCAACGCCCCCAGCGGCGGACAGATCCTGGACATTGAGGACTTCCTGGTGAGTAACCTGCTGCTGCCGCTGGGCTCTTTGGTGTACCTGCTGTTCTGCGTCACCAAATGGGGCTGGGGCTTTGACAAGTACCTGGAGGAGGCCAACACTGGAACAGGTCTGAAAATGTCCCGGGCCTTCAAGCCCTATTTCCAGTTCGTCCTGCCTGTTTTGATCCTGGTGATCCTGATCCAGGGACTGTTTTGATTGAATAAAAAAACGGATTTTTTGAGTTTTATTGCATATAAAACGTGGGGCGCCGGCTGGCCGGCGCCCCACGTTTTTTGCATGGGAACAGAAAAAGCTGCGCTTACAGGCGCAGCTTTTCTTTTTCCGCCAGAGCGATGCGGATGAATTCCGAGATGATCTTCCACTGGTAGGATTCTTTCCGGTAGGCAAAGCGGATGGGGTAGGAGGCTCCGGTGAAATAGTAGACCCGCACCCGCCGCAGCTGACTGCGGCTCAGAGTGGCGCGCACCAGGCTCTTGGGACAAAAGCAGATGCCGATGCCTTTGGAGCAGAACTCCACCAGCGTGTCCAGATTGTTGCTGCGGGCCTTGACGATGGGCTGAAAACCGGATTTTTCGATGAGTCCCTTGCCGATCTCGCTGGAAATGTCATGGCCGCCGCCCAGGACGAACGGGCAGCGGCTGAACTGGCTCACGTCGGAGAGATGGGTGCTTTTTTCGGCATTTTCCGGCGCGAATTCCACCGGGACCAGCATCACGGTCTCGTCGTTATAAAAATCCAGAATTTCCGTGTTGGGAAGGGTGTCAAAGATCCGGCCCACGGCCAGGTCGATGTCCTTGTTGATGAGGCTGGTCTGAAGGGACTTGTTGCCGCTTTCCGTCAGCCGGACCTCGATGTTGGGATATTGGGCCTGAAAGGCGCCGATGATCCCCGGCATAATGGTCCGGCTTTTTGCATAATCAACACCGACCAGCAATTTGCCCCGCTGGTTGTGGGTCAGGTCGTTGAATTCGTTCCACATGGACTGCCAGTTTTCGTAGATGGAGGTGGCGTGGCGCAAAAATACCTCTCCGGCGTAGGTCAATTCCAGGGGCGTGCTGCGAATGATAAGCTGGCAGGCCAGCTCTTTTTCCAGCGAGGCAATGTGGGCGCTGAGGGTCTGCTGGGTGATGTGCAGCTCCTCGGCGGCCTTGGTGAAATTGCGTTTTGCGGCCACTGCCCGGAAGTATTCCATGGTCAAAAAATTCATGCGGATTCCCCCCATCACAGAAATTTTACTGTACTATACACCGAATAAATCAGTTTTACAACTGTTTTTTTGTGCATTATGATTTGGACCAGACTTGGAAGCCGCCTTCCGGGCGGTCAGATCTCAACCGCGGACACCTGGAAAAATCTTGGTGCCCAGCACGTCTAAGGAGGAATTTTCAATGGATAAG
>CAUWEK010000001.1:0-48188 GCA_963557435.1 uncultured Dysosmobacter sp. | reverse complement strand
TGACTTTTTCCCCAAACCTGTTCACGCAAATTTTACGAAATGTCCTCTTTCGTGGAGCCGCGGCTTGTGCTAGAATTAACTCCGTTGAGAAAACGATTACCTTTAAGAAAGGTGGTTTATATCGATGAGAAAAACGAAGATCGTGTGCACGTTGGGCCCCGCTACGGACGGAGAGGGCGTCCTGCGGGAGATGGCGCTGGCGGGCATGAACGTGGCTCGCTTCAACTTTTCCCACGGCACCCATGAAGGCCACAAGGCCCGGCTGGATGCACTGACGGCCCTGCGCCAGGAGCTGAATCTGCCCATTGCCGCCATGCTGGACACCAAGGGTCCCGAGGTGCGGCTGAAGTCCTTCGCGGGCGGCTCTGTGGAGCTCAAGGCCGATACGGAGTTCACCCTGACCACCCGGGAGGTGGTGGGCGATGAGACGTGCTGTTCCATCACCTACAACGACTTGCCCGGCGACGTGAAGGCCGGCGATACCATTTTGCTGGATGACGGACTGGTGCGCATGACGGTCCTGGATACCACCGACACAGACATCCGCTGCCATGTGGAAAACAGCGGCATCATGAAAAACAACAAGGGTGTCAACATCCCCGGCGTGCGGCTGTCCATGCCCTACGTGAGCCAGCGGGACCGGGAGGACATCCTCTTCGGCATCCGGGAGGGGTTTGACTACATTGCCGCCAGTTTCGTCCGCACCGCCGCCGACATCCGGGAGCTGCGGCAGATCCTGGACCAGGAGGATTCCCATATCCGCATCATCGCCAAGATCGAAAACCGGGAGGGCGTCAGCAACCTGCCGGACATCCTCAACGTGGCCGACGGCATCATGGTGGCCCGGGGCGACATGGGCGTGGAGATCGACTTTACGGAGATCCCCGTGATCCAAAAGGACATGATCGCCCAGTGCGTGGCCTGCGGCAAGCCCGTCATCACCGCCACCCAGATGCTGGATTCCATGATCGAAAATCCCCGGCCCACCCGAGCGGAGATCACCGACGTGGCCAATGCCATCTATGACGGCACCTCCGCCATCATGCTCTCCGGCGAGACCGCCGCAGGCAAGTACCCGGTGGAGGCCGTCCACACCATGGACGCCATCGCCCGCCGGACGGAGGCCAACATCGACCGGGCCAAGCCCCTGAAGGTCTCCGGCAAGGAGCGGCTGTCTGTTACCACCGCCATGGCCCATGCCGCCTGCACTACCGCCATGGACATCGGCGCCGACGCCATCCTCACCGTCAGCCAGCGGGGCGTCACCGCCCAGATGGTCAGCCGGTTCCGTCCCCGCACCACCATCGTGGCGCTGCTGCTGGATGAGCAGGTGCGCCGGCAGATGGCCCTTTACTGGGGCGTGGAGCCGGTGACCATGCCTTACGCCAGCAATACCGACGAGCTGGTGGAGTTTGCCGTCACCGCCGCGGAAAAAGCGGGCATCGTCCACCAGGGCGACCTGGTGGTGGTCACCGCCGGCGTGCCCGTGGGCGTGGCCGGCACCACCAACATGATCCGGGTCCAGCAGGTGGGCGGCTCCCTCATCAACGCCATCGGCATCGGCGACAAGAAGGCCAGCGGCCGGCTGTGCGTGTGCCGTACACTGGAGGAAGTGGCGGAGAAGTTCCGGGAGGGCGACGTGCTGGTGGTGCCCTACACCACCAACGACCTGCTGCCCTATATCCGGCAGGCTTCTGCCGTCATCAGCGAGGAGGCCAGCGCCGACTGCCACACGGCCACCGTGGGACTGACGCTGGATAAGCCGGTGATCGTGGGCGCTGCGGACGCCACGCGCCGCCTCAAGGACGGTACCCGGGTGTCTGGGGACTGCGGGCGCGGCGGGGTGCAGACGCTGCCGGAGTAATAGAGAGAAACTCAAGCGCCTCCGGCACCGCCGGAGGCGCTTTCATTTTTTCGGCAAGGTATGGTTTTGCTGGAAATGGTTGAAAATATAGGTGAAAGCATGTATAATACCTCCGCGATTATTATGTATGGGAGTGAAGTTCCTTGGCTAAATTTCAACGCCCGGCTCAAAGCGGGACGCCGTCCCGGAGTGTGCTGGGGTCTGTGTATCCGTATTTGCTGCCGCTGTTTCTCTTCCTGGCCATTACCGGCATCAGCCGGCAGGCGGTGGTGGGCCTCGTGGTGGTGGCTCTGGTGCTGTCTGTGGGCCGGACGCCCTGGGGAAATCTGCGTGCGCGGGGCGGCTGGGTGACGCTGGCCGTCGTGGCCTACGCCCTGGTCTATCTGCTCTCTGGACTTTGGTGCGATTTCGGCGCCTATGCCGCCCAGGAGAGCACGAAGATGCTGGCGGCGCTGGCGGCCTTCGGCCTGGCCCTGGCGCGGACAGAGGAAGGCCGTTTGCGCACGCTCTTGTGGTCGCTCCACGGCGTCGTGGCTGCGGTGTCGCTTTTGTGTATCGAGGCGAGCAGCTCTCAGCTGCTGACCCGAGGCTTTTCCGCACTGATGAAGCTGCTGGGCTGCAGCTACCCTCTGGAGACCATGGGCTATGAGGAGGGCGTGCGGATCACCGGTATTTTCTCCAACGCCAATGTCTCCGCAGGCCTCATCGCGTTTGGACTGGTGCTGGGACTGTATCTCTACCGTACGGCCGGCTGCGGGAAAGAGCGCGCCGCAGCCGCGGTGACCTTGGGTGTGGACGCTCTGGCGTTCTTCCTCTCTTTCTCCATGGGCGCCATGGCTGCTTTTGCTCTGACGTGCGTGGTGTATCTCGTCTGCGTGGGCCGGGGCGCCCGGCTGGAGGCCTTTGTGCTGATGCTGGAGTGCGTGCTGGTGACGCTGGTGTGCTCCTTTGGCGCCTACGGCTTTTTGGGAACGGGCAGCGTGGTGCCGGTGCTGCTGGCGGTGGTGTGCGGCGTCCTCATTTGGGCGCTGGACCGCTTCGTGGGCCAGAAGCTGGTGCGGGCCATGGAGGGCCGGAGCCGGGCGGTGGCCATTGCAGGCGCTGTATTGGCCGGCGCGGCGGTGCTTTATGTGGTGCTGGCGTTCAACCTCACCGGCGCGCTGCAGCTGACCGCAGGCGAGACGGTGTCCCGTGCCGTTTACCCTGATGCGGGGACCTACACCGTCTCCGTGGAAGGGGCGGATCCCCAGGTGCGGATCTATGCGCAGAATGAGGCCCAGCTGATGATGCACACGGAGACGGTGCTCTATGAGGGCACGTTGTCCCAGGCGGAGATCACCGTGGAAGAAGGGACCCGGGTGGTGTGGTTCCAGCTGACCGGCGAGGGCCGTGTGGAATCCGTGACCCTCTCCGACGGCACAAAGCTGCCGCTTGGCTACAAGCTGCTGCCGGGCTTTGCGGCCAACCGTCTCCAGGGCCTGTGGGCCAACCAGAACTTCATCCAGCGGCTGGTGTTCTTCCGGGACGGACTGAAGCTGTGGCAGCAAAGCCCCGTGATCGGCTGGGGCGTGGGCGGCGTGGAAGGCCGTCTGACGGCTGTGCAGAGCTTCTACTATGAGTCCAAATATATCCACAACCAGTTCATTCAGATCATGGACGAGGCCGGTATCGTGGGCCTGGCGGCGTTCTTGTTTTTGCTGGGCAGCGCCATTGCACTGCTGGTCCGGCGCCGGAAGGACGCCGACCGGGGCGGGGAGTTCGCGCTCTTTGCCGCCTGCCTGACCATGATGATCGCCCACTCCATGACGGAGGTGGTCTGGTCTGCGCAGATGTACCAGGTGGTGGTATTCCTTCTCCTGGCCGCTATGGTCATCCGTTATCACGCCGCCGGCGAGACCCGCCGTGCCCAGCGGGGCACGGCATGCCTGGCGGCGGGCCTTTGGGCTGTGGCGGTGGTGTTCACAGCGCTGCAGGTCAGCTCCCTGACGGCGTCCGCTATGTTCCGCGGACTGGAGGACCAGGAGCTGACCCGTTCCCAGTTTGTCTCCAAGCTGCAGATGCTGGACCGGATGGAGGTATACGATGACTCCGCTTACCAGGCCAACGCCATGGTCAATGCCCTGCAGCTGGGCAACACCACGGGCAGGGGCATCGCCAACCGATATGCCAAGACGCTGCTGGCATCGGAGGAGTTCAACAATTGCTACTATGTGGCGGCTTACTACTACCTGCCCCTGCGGGACTTTGACGGCTTCTTTGATGCCTGCCGGACAGGCCTGGAGCAGGAGGCGTCCAATCCGGGCGCCTGGAACAGTGTCGCGCACCTTTATGCCCAGGCGGGCGCCCAGCTGGAGCCCGAGGAGATGGAGGCGTATCTGGACAGCGTGGCGCGCTTTGCGCAGCTGCTGACGGACTTCAATGACAGCGGGCGGATGGAGCAGATCCAGCTCAGCGAGGAAAACCAGGCGTTTTTGGATGCCGCGGTGGCCCAGGTGGGTACCGACGGGCAGAGCGCTTACGATGCCTTGCAGGACTATTTCCAGTAACGGCTCTGAAAAACCGGGAAAAACACGCGGGAGATCAGCTCCCGCGTGTTTTTTTATAAAACGTGCACATGAAGGTGCACGTTTTATGCGTTGGGAGGGAAAGGGTGAATCCAACGGGGATGGGGAGGGGGTGAGCGAATGAACTATACCGAAAACTACCGGCTCAATCAGTGGGATGCGGAAGACCGGATCCTCCGGGAGGACTTCAACCGGGACAACGCCAATGTGGAAAGCGGCCTGTCCACGCTGAAGCAAGGGCTGGAGACGGAGACGAGAAGCCGGGAAGAAGCGGTCTCGGCTGCCAAGCAGGAGGCCGCCCAGGCAGTCGCCGCTGCCAAGCAGGAGGCATCTGAGGGGTTGGCTGCGCTGGAGAGCAGCAAGGCAGACAAGACGGTCCTGGCGCAGCTCCAGGCGCTGGTGGATGCCATGCCTTTTGTGAAGCTGCGGGCGGTCACGGTCAGTCAGGCGGTCAACCAGGTGGATGTGGATATGAGGGATATCTCTTTGAATACGTACAGCTATCTTGTGATCGTGCCCAGACTGAAGGGCAGCGAAACCGCAACCTCATCGATTTTCTATGTGCGGATCAACCAGGTCGCGGATGGAGGCTACGAGGAATTGGGCAGCAGCCAGGACTGTTTGACGACCTGCCGCAATATGAAAATGGGGATTTTTTACAGGCTCGATCTGATGGAGCTGGACGGAGAGATCAAAGCGATGAACTGCAGTATCAGCTCCGATAGCAAGGCCAATCTATCCGGCAGCGCGATGAAAAAGAGCGTGTTGGAGGCATCCCAGATGCAGACCATCAATTTTGTGGGAGAAGAGGGTGAGCTGGTCCAGCCGGGCAGCGAAATTCAGATCTATGGGGTGAAACGATGACGATCAGAGTGTTGGTCTGCGGAGCAGACGGTTCTCAGCGCGTGGAAACGCGGGAAGTTCCGGAGGGCTATCTGCCTGTTTCCAAGGCAGAAGAAGTCGAGGCACCGCAGTAAAAAAGGTCCCGCGCCGAAAGGCGCGGGACCTTTTTTACTGCACAGCGGAAAGATACAGCTCCATGACCTGGGGCAGTACACGGTCGAGTGCATAGGGTTCAGCGGAACGGGCGGCGGCACGGCCCATGGCTGCGGTGCGGTCCGGATGGCTTAGGAGCTGCTCAATGGCCCCGGCGAAGGACGTTTCGTCGCCGTAGGGGAACAAAAAGCCTGTTTGGCCCGGCGTCACCAGGTCCGTATGGCCCTTGACAGCAGTGGCCACCACCGGGAGCGAGGCGTGCATGGCCTCCATGATATTGAAGGGCAGTCCCTCTGACCGGCTGGCGGAGACAGCACAGTCCGCCAGGGCATACCAGGGGGCCATATCGGCACAGTAACCGGGAAAGAGCACCCGGTCCTTCAGGCCGAGGTCCCGGGCAAGATGCCGGCACTCGTCCAGAAGCGTCCCCTGGCCGGGCAGGGCCAGGACCACGCGCTTTGGCAGAAGGGACATGGCCCGCAGCAGGGTGGACTGACTTTTGCGTTTGGAAAATTCCGCCGCATAGAGCAGGACAAAGGCGTCCGGCGCAATGCCGCGCTCCTGACGCAAGGACCGGCGCTCCTGGGAAGAGACCGCCGGGAAGCGGGAAAAATCCACGCCCATGCCGGGGATCTGCTCCACCCGGCACCCCAGGCGATAGCGCCGGGCAAAGCGGGTGTCGTAGTCGTTCATGGTCAAAAGCAGATCCGTCTGAGAGGCGGTCAGGCGCTCGGCCAATGCGAGGACGGCTTTTTTCACCGGCGGTGTTTCGTCATCGAAGAGATATCCGTGGGCCACGTTTACCACAGCCGGACGAGAGCGCAGAGCGGAGGCAGCCCGGCGGGTGAAAAAGGCGGCCAGGGACGTGTGGGTGATGACCAGATCATAGTGATGCTGTGTCATAAGGGCACGCAGACAGGCCTGGGCGCGGAAATTGGCCGGGGCGGTCATCTTTTTTTCAAACGGAACGGAAAAGCAGGCGTCCGCCTCCGGGATGGTCAGGGAAGCGCCGCCGCAGGCCGCGTGTACCTGCCAGCCAAGATCATGAAAGGCACGCAGGTAAGGACGGTGGAAGTGGGCGATATGGGACCAGGTGGAGGCGGTGAACAAGACAGCCGGCATGGCAGTACCTCCCGAAACAGGATGTATTTATTATAGGGGGAAGAAAGTGTCATTGCAAGGAAATTGACAGCGGCGGACGGAATCGGTACAATAGGGTCAAAGTTCGACACCGCGGAGGATTGGTGACATGATCAAGGAAAATCAGCATCTGCTCAATCAGCTGCACGTCATTTCAGACGGTGTGCTGGTGTTTATCTCCATGATGATCGCCTATTTCATCCGCTTTTATGTATTCTCCGGCATCGAGGGCGTCCCATTTGCCTATTATGTGTATCTGGGCTTGCTGGCGGTGGTGCTGTGCCTCATTTCCTATGGCATGGCGGGACTGTACAGCTCCTACCGGACCATCCGCTTCCACCGGGAGGCTGCTCGTTTTCTGAGCGCCAACGCCCTGGATACCATGGCCCTGACCAGCGTGCTGTTCGTGTTCCGCCTGGAGCACATGTCCCGCTGGACGCTGGTGTTCTTCTTCCTGGTCAGCTCTTTCCTGCTTTTGAGCAAGCGGGCGGCCATGCGCATCCTGCTGCGGCGGTACCGGCGCATGGGCTACAACCAAAAGCACGTGGTGCTGGTGGGAGACGGCCCTATGGCGGAGACCTATTTGAAACGGGTGACCATGGACCGCAACCTGGGGTTCCAGGTGGACGGCTATGTGTCCGACAGCCTGACCTGGAAGGCTCTGGCCAATCTTGGACGCTACGACCAACTGGAGCAGGTGCTGGATTCTCTGGTGCCTGACGAGGTGGTGGTGGCGGTCCGGGCGGCCGACGAGGCATGGCTGCCCCGGATCATCGCCGCCTGTGAAAAAACCGGAACCAAGGCCTCTGTCATTCCGTTCTATGCGGCCTACATCCCCTCCAATCCGCAGGTGGACAACATCGACGGTCTGCCCATGATCAACCTCAGGCGTATCCCCCTGGAGAATCTGGGCAACGCATTTTTGAAGCGTGCTTTTGACATTGTGGGAGCGTCCGTACTCATTGTGCTGACCTCGCCGCTGATGCTCCTGGCTGCCGTGGGCGTGAAGCTCTCGTCTCCGGGCCCCATCATTTTCCGCCAGGTACGGGTGGGAAAGAACAAAAAAGAATTCTACATGTATAAATTCCGCTCCATGCGGGTCAACGCCAAGGAGCAGACCGGCTGGAGCCGGGATGTGGACCCCCGCAAGACGGCTTTCGGCTCCTTTATCCGCAAGTTTTCCATCGATGAGCTGCCCCAGTTTTTCAACGTGCTCAAAGGAGACATGAGCCTGGTGGGCCCCCGGCCGGAGGTTCCCCACTTTGTGGAGCAGTTCAAAGAGGAGATCCCCCGCTATATGGTCAAGCACCAGGTGCGTCCCGGCATTACCGGCTGGGCCCAGGTGAACGGGCTGCGGGGCGATACCTCTATTCGGGAGCGGATCGAGCACGACCTCTACTACATTGAAAACTGGAACATCCTGTTTGACGTGAAGATCCTGCTGATGACACTGTTCCGGGCCGTGAACAAGGAGAAGATCAATATCTGAGGAAGCGGGGCAGCCCGCTTCCTTTTGCGGAAGGAGGAACGCATATGGTGGTGGGACGGTTTGCCCCCTCTCCCAGCGGGCGGCTGCATCTGGGCAATCTTTTTTGCTGTCTTCTGGCCTGGCTCAGTGCCCGGCAGCGGGAGGGGCGGGTGGTGCTGCGGATCGAGGATCTGGACACGGCCCGCTGTCCCCGGCGGTATGCCCTCCAGGCCATGGAGGATCTTCGCTGGCTGGGACTCACCTGGGACGAAGGGCCCGGCGCCGACGGCGGCCATGGCCCCTATTTTCAGAGTGAGCGGACGGAGCTTTATCGTGCGGCACTTCAAAAGCTGGAGGGCATGGGGCTGGTGTACCCCTGCTTTTGCACCCGGGCGGAGCTCCACGCCGCCAGTGCGCCCCACCGGAGCGACGGGCAGGTCATCTACCCGGGCACCTGCCGGCATCTTACGGCGGAGCAGGCGGCGGAGCGGGCCAGGGTCCGCGCTCCGGCCCTGCGGCTGCGGGTGCCGGATGAAACGCTCACCTTTACGGACCGGCACATGGGGCCCTATGCGGAGAACCTGGCTCAAGACTGCGGGGACTTTCTCCTGCGCCGGTCCGACGGCATGTTCGCCTACCAGCTGGCCGTGGTGGTGGATGACGCGGCCATGGGCGTGACGGAGGTGGTGCGTGGGTCTGATCTGCTGGATTCCACCCCCCGGCAGCTGCTGCTCTACCGGCTGCTGGACCTGCCCGCCCCCCGGTTCTGCCACTTTCCGCTGTTGCTGAGCCACGATGGCCGCCGTCTCAGCAAACGGGACGCGGATGCGGGGTTGGAGACCCTCATGACCCGGCTGAGTCCCGAGGAGATTCTGGGCAAGCTGGCCTATCTGGGCGGATTTCACCCCTCCGCCGCTGCGGCGTCCGCCGGGGAACTGCTGGCGGAATTCGACTGGGACAGGGTTCCACGGGAAGACATCTCCATTCCCGAAGGACTGTTTGACTGAAAAACACACATGAAAAAAGAGGCCGCAGGCATTGCCTGCGGCCTCTTTTTGTACTGATTGTACTAAAAACAGATAGGGTGTCAGTTGCCCGGCATCCGCGCCTCGGGGATATCCACCTCCGGCATCAGCTCCCGGCTGACAACGGTGAGCATCTCCTCCAGCTTGGCGCACTCCTCCGGCGTAAAGCGATCGGCGATACGGTGCATGACCTCCACCATATAGGAGGTGGAGATATTGTAGTAATCGATATATTTCTGGGTGACCTCCAGGTGATATTCCCGCTTGTCCTCGTGGGACTGCACCTTGCGGATGTAGCCCTTTTTCACCAGACTGTTGACTTTATAGGCGGCGTTGGGCGGGGAGATCCGCATGAAAGTGGCAAATTCGTTGACCGTGGGAGTGCCCAGTGCCTGGATGGTCTCCATGCAGAAGGTCTCCACGGTGGTCAGGCTTGCCTCACGGTCCTGGAAGCGGCGAAAGATCTCCTGATAAAAATGGAGTTTGAATTTTGTATACACGTTAAAGAAAGCCTGTTCCAGCATAGCACGTGCGCTCACTTTCCCGCAAATTTTTCTTTTTTCCACAGTATAGCAATCCTGCGGGAAATCCGCAACCGTCAGTTTGCACCAATGGCAAAGGTCAGCTCCGCGGTGGCGACCACCTTACCGTCCACCGTGGCCTTGGCCTCGCCCACGCCCACGGGGCCCCGCCGCTTGGTGAGGACGCATTCCAGCTCCACCACGTCGCCGGGGGTGACCTTGGACTTGAAGCGGGCGTTTTTGATGCCGCCGAAGTAGGCGGTCTTGCCCTGGTACTCAGGCAGGGACAAAATGGCCACCGCGCCCACCTGGGCCATGGCCTCGATCAGCAGCACGCCGGGCATGACATGCTCCTGGGGGAAGTGACCGCAGAACACAGGCTCGCCCACGCTGACGCACTTGATGCCCTTGGCCCACTGACCCGGCTCGCCGTCGATGATCCGGTCCACCAGGGCGAAGGGATAGCGGTGGGGCAGGATCTGGGCGATCTCATTGGAGTTGAGCTTGAGTCCCATGGTTACGCCTCCCATTTCTTCAGCAGGATGCTGCCGTTGTGGCCGCCGAAGCCCAGGGAGTTGGACAGGGCGTAGCGCACGTCGGCGCTGCGTCCCACGTTGGGCACCACGTCCAGATCGCACTCGGGATCGGGCACGGCGTAGTGGATGGTGGCGGGCAGATAGCCGTCCTTCAGCGTCAGAGCGGTGAAAATGGCCTCCACAGCGCCTGCGGCGCCCAGCATGTGGCCGGTCATGGACTTGGTGGAGCTCATGGCGAGCTTGTGGGCGTGGTCGCCGAACACGGTCTTGACGGCGGCGGTTTCACCGGCGTCGTTGAGGTGGGTGGAGGTGCCGTGGGCATTGATATAGCCCACTTCCTCCGCCTCGATGCCCGCGTCGGCGATGGCCATGGCCATGGCCTTGGCACCGCCGGAACCGTCGGGACGGGGAGCGGTCATGTGATAGGCATCACAGGTGACGCCGTAGCCCACGATCTCGGCGTAGATATGCGCGCCTCGCTTGCGGGCGTGCTCCAGCTCCTCCAGCACCAGCACACCGGCGCCCTCGCCCAGCACGAAGCCGCTGCGCTCAGCGTCAAAGGGGATGGAGGCACGGGCGGGATCGGTGGCTTGGCTCAGAGCCTTCATGGAGGTGAAGCCGCCGATGGCCAGGGGGGTCACCGCCGCCTCCGTGCCGCCGCAGAGCATCACGTCGGCGTAGCCGTCGCGCACATAGTGGAACGCGTCGCCCACGGCGTTGGTGCCGCCGGCGCAGGCGGTCACCGGGCAGGTGCACATGCCCCGAAAGCCCGTGTCAATGGCCACCTGGCCTGCCGCCATATTGGAAATGGCGGTGGGGATATAGAAAGGAGACACCCGGTCCCAGCCCCGGGCAAGGCCCCGGTCGTGCTCGGCCTCCGTGATGGAGAGGCCGCCGATGCCGCTGGAGATGATGACACCGCAGCGGTCCAGATCCTCGTCCTCGGTCACAAGGCCGCTGTCAGCCATGGCCTCCCGGGCGCACACCACGGCAAACTGGGTGAAGCGGCCCATGCGCTTGGCCTCGGGCTTGCCCAGGTGGTCCTCCGGCACAAAGCCCTTGACCTCGGCGGCCAGGGACACCTTCATGCCCTCCGTATCAAACTGGGTGATGGGCGCCACGCCGCACACGCCGTCTTTGACGGCCTGCCAGCTCTCCGGCGCGGTAAGGCCCACGGGGGTGACAGCCCCCAGGCCGGTGATGACGACTCTGCGTCGATCCATATTGTAACCTCCAAATTCGTTCAATTCAAAGCGGCTCCGTGCCTTCAGGGGGAACGGAGCGCCGGGGGAGAATGCCCCGCGGTATTTTTACATGGCCATGCCGCCGTCCACCGCCAGCACCTGGCCGGTGATGTAGCATGCCTCGTCGCTTGCCAGGAAGGCGATGGCCTGGGCCACGTCCTCCGCCGCGCCCAGCCGGCCCATGGGGATGGAGGCCAGGGTGGCGGTCTTGGCCGCGTCGGTCATGGCGGCGGTCATATCGGTCTCGATGAAGCCGGGGGCCACGGCGTTGACGGTGACGCCCCGGGTGGCCAGCTCCTTGGCCATGGACTTGGTCATGCCGATGACGCCGGCCTTGCTGGCGGCGTAGTTGATCTGGCCGGCGTTGCCACGCAGGCCCACCACGCTGGAGAGGTTGACGATGCGGCCGTAGCGCTGGCGCATCATGGGCCGGGCCACCGCCCGCATGCAGTAGAACGCGCCTTTGAGATTGGTGTCCACCACCGCGTCGAAGTCCGCATCCTTCATGGTCATGAGCAGACCGTCCCGGGTGATGCCCGCGTTGTTGACCAGAATGTGCACGGCGCCGAAGGTGGAGATAGCGGTATCCACCAGGGCCTTGACCTCCTCGGCGTTGGCTACGTTGCACTGAACGGCCAGGGCCTTGGCGCCCAGGGCCTCGCACTCCGCCACGGTCTCGGCGGCGGAGGCGGCGTTGCCCGCGTAGCACAGCACCACGTTGGCGCCGCCGCGGGCCAGCTCCAGGCACACGGCCTTGCCGATGCCCCGGCTTCCGCCGGTGACCACGGCAGTCTTTCCTGTAAAGTTCATATTATCTCTCCTTGATCCAGGCCTTGAGCTTCTCCACGTCCTCCACGGTCTCCACGCTGAGAACGGGCATCTCCGGCACGGTTTTCTTCACAAACCCGGCCAGGGCCTTGCCCGGGCCGATCTCCACAATGCCGTCCACGCCCATGGCGGCCATCTTGCGGATGGAGTCCTCCATAAAGACGCTGCTTTGCACCTGACGCACCAGCAGGTCCTGGATGGTGACGGACTCGTCCTTCACGTCGCCCAGGCAGTTGAAGATCACGGGGATCCGGGGCTGGGCGAAGTCCACGCCCTGGAAATAATTGCGCAGCGCGTCGCCGGCGGGGGCCATGAGGGGCGTGTGGAAGGGGCCGCTGACCTTCAGAGGCAGGCACCGGCGGGCGCCCTTTTCCTTGGCCAGGGCGGCGGCCTTCTCCACGGCGGCTTTTTCTCCGCCGATGACCAGCTGGCCGGGACAGTTGTAGTTGGCGATGACCACGCAGCCAAGATCGCTGGCCTCGTCGCAGCATGCCTGCAAGGGCGCACGGTCCAGGTTCAGCACGGCCATCATGGCGCTCTCACGCCCGGCGGCCGCCTCCTCCATGGCCCGGCCGCGGAAGGCCACCAGCTTTACCGCCGTGGCGGCGTCGAACACGCCGGCGGCGTGGAGAGCGGAGTACTCGCCCAGGGAAAGACCGGCGGCCACGGCGGGTTCGATGCCCTCCTGGCGCAGCACAGCGGTAAGGCCCGCGGCAAACGCCACCATGCACGGCTGGGTGTAGCGGGTCTCATTTAAAATGCCGTCGGGGTCCTCAAAGGACACCTTCTTCAAATCAAAGTCCACCTCCGCGCTGTCCAGTACGGCGCGGAAGGCGTCAAAGGTCCGGTACAGGTCGGCACCCATGCCCGGGTGCTGGCTGCCCTGTCCGGCGTATAAAAAGCCAAGCTTCATTGCGCGGCCCTCCATTCGTTCATGATCTGCTCCATCTGGGCCCGGACGGTGGAAAGGCGGTTGACCTTCCCGGCACCGGCGCCGCAGAAAAAGAGCCCGTTTTCCCAGTCGCCCCGCACGGCGGCGATGAGCGCCCGGGAGATGCAGTAGGGAGCGGTTTTATAGTCGCAGGCGGAAAGGCACTTCATGCACCGCTCCACCGGCGGCTGCGTGCCCGCCTCCACCCGCTGGATGAGGGGAGAGCGCAGGGCGCGGCCCGGCAGGCCCACGGGGCTTTGCACGATGGCGATGTCCTCGTCCCGGGCGTCCAGCAGGCGCTGCTTGTAGGCCGGGGCGGCGTCGCACTCCTCTGTGGCGATGAAGCGGGTGGCGAACTGGGCGCCGGCGGCACCCTCTTTCATGTAGCGGGCCATCTCCGCGCCGTCAGAAATGCCGCCGGCCACGAACACGGGGATATCCCGGCCGTACTTGTCCCGGTAGGGGGCGATGGCCTCCAGTACCTCACGCAGAAGGTCGGAGAGGGGCTTGGGACGCCCCGCCTGGGCCTCCCGGGCTTCTTCCTTGGAAAAGCCCAAGTGGCCGCCGGCCAGAGGACCCTCCAGCACGATGAAATCGGGGATGCGGTGATGGTGCTTATCCCACAGGCGGCAAATGAGGCCCGCCGCCCGTCCGCCGCTGACCACCGGGGCCAGGGCGGCGTCGCTTTCGGGGACCTCCGCTGCGATGGCAGGCAGGTCCCGGGGCAGTCCCGCACCGCAGACCACCGCGTCCACGCCGGCGCGCAGGGCGGTGCGGACGCTTTCGGCGTATTGGGTGGTGGCCACCATGGCGTTGATGGCCACCAGTCCCGCCCCATGGGCCGCTTCCTTGGCCCGGCGCACCTGGGCGGCCAGGGAGCGCAGGTTGGCGCCCCGGGGATCGGCGGCGAAGTCCGGCTCATCAAAGCCGCACACGGCAGTGGAGATGGTGCCCATGCCGCCGCAGGCAGCCACGGCACCGGCCAGGCGGTCCAGGCTCACGCCCACACCCATGCCGCCCTGCAAAATGGGGAGGGGCAGGTGCTTGCCCCGGATCGTCAGGCCCATTCCTTCGCCGTTGCCTCCAGCACGGCGCGTCCGCCGCAGTACAGTTCTTCAAAGATCTGCCGCAGGGGACGGATCTCGTGGAGCATGCCGGCCACCTGGCCGCTCATGACGCTGCCGTGCTCCACGTCACCTTCCAGCACGGCCCGGCGGAGGCCTCCCAGCGTGACGGCTTCCAGCTCCTCCAAAGAGGCGCCGCGCTTTTCCAGGGCCAGGTATTCCCGGGCCATCTTGTTTTTCAGCACCCGCACAGGGCCGCCGATGGAGCGGCCGGTGACGGTGGTGTCAGAGTCTTTGGCCTTGAGGATGGCCTGCTTATAATTTTCGTGGATGGGGCACTCCACGCTTGCCAGCAGGCACGTGCCCACCTGGATGCCGCAGGCGCCCAGGGCGAAGGCCGCTGCCGCCTGACGTCCGTCGGCAATGCCGCCGGCGGCCACCACGGGCACGTCCACGGCGTCGATGACCTGGGGCACCAGGGCCATGGTGGTCATCTCGCCCACATGGCCGCCGGACTCCGTGCCCTCTGCGATGACGGCGTCCACGCCCAGGCGCACCAGGCGCTTTGCCAGCACGGAGGCCGCCACCACGGGCAGCACCTTGATGCCGTGCTCTTTCCAGGCGGGGACATACTTACCGGGGTTGCCGGCGCCGGTGGTGACTACCTGGACGCCCTCGTCGATGATGACCTGGGCGATCTCGTCGGCGCAGGGGTTCATGAGCATCAGGTTCACGCCGAAAGGCTTGTCGGTCAGCTCCTTGGCCCGGCGGATCTCCTGGCGCAGGCGCGCACCGTCCCAGGCGCCGGTGGCGATCATGCCCAGGGCACCGGCATTGGAACAGGCGGCGGCGAACTCACCGGTGGCGATGTTGGCCATGCCGCCCTGGATGATGGGGAACTCCGTCCCCAGGATTTCGTTCAGCTTTTTCATGTATTGCTCCTCTTACGCAAACTCCACCAGGGCACCGCCCCAGGTCAGGCCGCCGCCGAAGCCCACGACCAGAACCCGGGAACCGTGGCCCACCTTGCCCATCTCGTGCAACTCGCTGATGACCAGCGGGATGCTGGCGGCGGAGGTGTTGCCGTACTCGCAGATGTTCTTATAGTATTTCTCCTGGGGAATGTGGTATTTCCGCACGGCCAGATCGATGATCCGGGCATTGGCCTGGTGGAACACGAAAAAGTCCACGTCGTCCACGGTCTTGCCGGTCCTGGAGAGCACCTGGTCGATGCAGTAGGGCACGGCCTCCACGGCGAACTTGAAGACCTTGGTGCCCTCCATATAGATAAGGCTGGGCACACCCTTCTCCACGCCGGGGACCCGCAGCATCTGGTCGGTGCCGTGGCAGCCCAGAATGGCGGAGATGGAGGGCCACTCCGGCCGGGACTCCACCACCACGGCGCCGGCGCCGTCGCCGAAGAGGATGCAGGTGCCCCGGTCGGACCAGTTGGTGATGCGGCTGAGGTTTTCCGCGCCGATCACCAGACCGAACTTGCGCTCGGAGGCGCAGAGCAGGCATTCCACGGTGTGCAGGGCGTATAAAAAGCCGGTGCAGGCCGCATTAAGGTCGAAGCACACGGTGTCGTGGGGCAGTCCCAGCTCCCGCTGCAGCACGCAGGCGGCGGAGGGCACCAGGGTGTCCGGCGTCAGAGTGGCCACGATGCAAACGCCCACCTGTTCAGCGGTGATGCCGGCGCTCTCCAGGGCCCGGCGGGCCGCCAGCACGGTCATGTCGGTGATGGTCTCTCCCTCCGCCAGATGGTGGCGGTGGGTGATGCCGGTGCGGGTGGTGATCCACTCGTCGTTGGTTTCCACGATCTTGGCCATATCCTGGTTGGTGACCAGCTTGGAGGGGACGCCGCGGCCGGTCCCCAGAATCTTGATTCCGTTCATAGCTCCTCCTTGTTGGGAGCTGCGGCCCCCATGCTTCTGAATTTCTGATAGCGCTCGGCGGCAAGGGCCTTGCCGCCCAGCTTGTCCAGCTCCGCCAGATGGCGGGTGAGCGCCCGGTCCAGCTGTCGGAAGGCAATGGCACTGGCCAGATGGGCGCCGCCCTCCGGCTCGGGCACGATGTCGTCGATGACGCCCAGGGACAAAAGGTCCGGCGCCGTCAGCTTCATGAGCTCGCAGGCCTCGGCGCTGCGGGCGGAGTCCTTCCACAAAATGGAGGCGAAGCCCTCCGGGGAGAGGATGGCGTACACGGCGTTTTCCAGCATGAGCACCCGGTTGGCAACGCCCAGGGCCAATGCGCCGCCGCTGTTGCCCTCGCCGGTGATGACGGCGATGACGGGCACCTCCAGCCGGCTCATCTCAAAGAGGTTGCGGGCGATGGCCTCGCCCTGGCCCCGTTCCTCGGCCTCCAGACCGGGATAGGCGCCGGAGGTATCGATGAAGGTGAGGATGGGGCGGCGGAACTTCTCCGCCTGGCGCATGAGCCGCAGGGCCTTGCGATAGCCCTCGGGACCGGGCATGCCGAAGTTGCACTTGAGGTTTTCCTCCAGGGTCTTGCCCTTGCGGGTGCCGATGACGGTGACGGGCCGGCCGTGGTAGAGGGCCACGCCGCCCAAAATGGCGGCGTCCTCGCCGGCAAGGCGGTCGCCCCGCTGCTCAAAAAAGTCGGTGAACAGCGCGCCGATGAAGTCGGTGATGTTGGGCCGCTGGGGATGGCGGGCAATGGCCACCCGCTCGGCGGCGGTGAGCGTATTGGTCATGGACGGCCTCCTTTCTCGTGGAGCCGCAGCAGCTGCGCCAGGGTGTCCCGCATGTCCGTCCGGCAGACCACCTGGTCCACAAAGCCGTGTTCCATCTGGAACTCCGCGCGCTGAAAGCCCTCGGGCAGCGTTTCGCCGATGGTCTGCTGGATGACCCGGGGACCCGCAAAGCCGATGAGGGCGCCGGGCTCGGCCAGGATGATGTCGCCCAGGGAGGCGAAGCTGGCGGTGACGCCGCCGGTGGTGGGGTCCGTCAGCACGGAGATATACAAAAGCCCCTTTTCGGAAAACCGGGCCAGGGCGGCGGAGGTTTTGGCCATCTGCATCAGCGAGAGAATGCCCTCCTGCATGCGGGCACCGCCGCTGGCGGAAAAGAGGATGAGGGGCAGCTTGTTTTTCGCGGCAAATTCAATGGCCAGGGTGATCTTCTCTCCCACGGCGGCGCTCATGGAGCCCATGAAAAACCGGCTGTCCAGCACGCCGACCACACATTTATGGCCGCCGATGGTGCCCGTGGCGGTGACGGCGGCCTCACTCAGACCGGTTTTGCGCTGGGCGGCGCGGAGCTTTTCCGGATAGCCGGGGAAATGCAGGGGATCGCCCGCGGCCAGCTTGGGGTTCAGTTCCCGGAACGAGCCGGGGTCGAGAATGGTGCTGAGGCGATAGTAGGCGCCGATGGGGAAGTGGTAGCCGCACTTGGGGCACACGGACAGCCCCTGGGCCACCGTGCGCCGCTCACTCTCCTGTCCGCACTTGGGGCAGGTGACGAGCTTGTCGCCGGGAATGTAGTTGTCCCGCATGGCCTTCATGGCCAGGAGCCGGGCCCGGCGCTTGGCAAAGATCGTGTTCATGCCTGCTCCTCACTTTCACTCAGCCGCCGGTTGAAGTCCAGCAGCGACGGCAGGTTCTCATCCAAAAAGGCGGTGGTGCAGTTGCCCCGGACGAAAACAGGGTGGTAGAGAATCTGGTAGCTCAGCTCCGCGTTGGTGGGGAAGCCCTCCAGCGTGAATTCCTCCAGGCAGCGGCGCATTTTGCGGATGGCCTCCAGCCGGGTGGGCGCGTGGACCAGGAGCTTGGCGGCCATGGAATCATAGTAGGGGGAGAGGGTGCAGCCATTGTAGAGGCAGGAATCCACCCGCACACCGGCGCCGCCGGGGAAATGCAGGAAGGAGACGGTGCCCGGGCAGGGCTGGAAGCCCTTGGACGGGTCCTCGGCGTTGATGCGGCACTCGATGGCATGGCCCTCCAGGCGCACGTCGTCCTGGGTCATGTCCAGGGAGAGGCCGGAGGCGATGCGCAGCTGCTGGCGCACCAGATCCACACCGGTGACGAGCTCCGTGATGCCGTGCTCCACCTGGATGCGGGTGTTCATCTCCATGAAATAGAAGTGCTCTCCGTCGGCGTCCAGGAGAAATTCCACGGTGCCGGCGTTCTCGTAGCCCACGGCCCGGGCGGCCCGGACGGCGGCCTCGCCCATCTTCTCCCGCAGCTGCGGCGTCAGGCACCGGGCGGGAGCCTCCTCAATGAGCTTTTGGTTGCGCCGCTGAACGGAGCAGTCCCGGTCACCCAGATGGATCACATGGCCCGCCTGGTCCGCCAGCACCTGAAACTCGATGTGGCGGGGGCAGAGCACCAGCTTTTCAAGATACATCTCGTCGTTGCCGAAGCACGCCTGGGCCTCCGCCTTTGCCTCGGCGAACGCGGAGGGCAGGTCCTCGGGGCTGTTGCAGCGGCGGATGCCCCGGCCGCCGCCGCCGGCGCTGGCCTTGAGCAGCACGGGATAGCCCACGGCCTGCGCGGCCTCCAGCGCCTCCTGAACGGAGGAGACGGGACCGTCGGAGCCGGGGGTCACCGGCACGCCGGCGGCCTTCATCAATTCCCGGGCGGCGGACTTGGACCCGGCCTTGCGGATGGTGTCCCCGCTGGGGCCGATGAATTTGATGCCGGCTTCCGCGCATTTGTCGGCAAAGTCGGCGTTTTCAGACAAAAAGCCGTAACCGGGGTGCAGGGCGTCACAGCCGGTGGCCTTGGCCACGGTCAAAAGGGCGTCCTGATTCAGATAACTCTCCGCGGCCTTGGCCGGTCCGATGCACACCGCCTGGCCGGCCAGCTGCACGTGGAGCGCATCTGCGTCCGGCTGGGAGTAGACAGCCACGGTCTCGATGTCCATCTCCCGGCAGGCCCGCAGCACCCGCAGAGCGATCTCGCCCCGGTTGGCGATCAATACCCGCTTCAGCATGGCTTGTAACGGAACAGAGGCTCGCCGAAGGAGACCAGCTCGCCGTTGGCCTTGAGCACCTCTTCGATCACGCAGTCGCAGGGGGCGGGCACCTCGCTCATCATCTTCATGGCCTCGATGAGGCACACGGTCTGACCTTTGGAGACCTTGTCACCCACGGCCACAAAGGGGGCCTGATCCGGGGCGGAGGCGGCATAGTAGGTGCCCACCAGGGGCGCGGTGATGGCGGGGGCCTCCTCGGCGGGCGCGGCGGAGGGTGCAGCCGGCGCGGCGGGGGCTGCGGGGACCGGCATGGCCGCCGCAGGTGCGGCGTATACAGGCGCCGGCTCCGGCCGGCACAGCTCTATGGAAAAATCCTGACAGGTGAGCTTCATGGATTGCAGCTTGCTGCGCTCGAAGCGGTCCATCAGATCAAAAATCTCTTGATTGGTCATGTTGTTCCTTTCTGGGCGGAAAGATTTTCCCCGCCGGGGAGCTGGGCTCACCGGCGGGGGATCACAGTCAGTTCTGGTGGGCCTTCAGATAGGTGAGGATGTCGCCCACGGTCTTCAGACCGGCCACATCGGCGTCATCGATGGAGATGCCGGTGGCCTCCTCCAGAGCCATCACCAGCTCCACAGAAGCCAGGGAGTCGGCGCCCAGGTCATCAGCCAGGCTGGCCTCGGGGGTCACCTGATCGGCCTCGCAGCCCAGAGTCTCCACGATGATGTCGCGTACTTTCTCGAATTCCATATACGGTACTCCTTATTTTGTCGAAATGTAAATTATTTTAATTAAAAATATTTAACTAAAATAATCGAACTTATTTTACGCAGGCACAGAGGGTTTGTCAAGGAAAATCTGGGCGGGTTTTGGAAGCTGCTATAAAATTTGTGCCAATAAGGGCTGGAAGGTATTCCATTTTACAAGAATATCCTTTATAATTCCTTAATACACGACCTTTGCCGGGCCAAGCCCGGACACTTTTATGAAGAGCAGTCTTGCTAAGACGAAAGGAAGCACCATGAGAATCATTATCGTGGGCGCGGGCAAAGTGGGCCTGGCGCTGACGCAGCAGCTGTCCAAGGAAAATCAGGTGACGGTCATCGACCACAATTACCATCTCATTGATAACATCATTAATATTCATGACGTCATGGGCGTGTGCGGCAACGGCGCCATCTACGAGGTGCAGAAAGAGGCGGAGACGGACAAGGCCGACCTGCTGATCGCCACCACGTCCAGCGATGAGATCAACATCGTGGCCTGCCTTGTGGCCAAGAAGATGGGTGTGCGCCATACCATCGCCCGGATCCGCAACCCGGAATATGAAAAGCAGCTGCGCTTTATGCGGGAGGACCTGGGCCTTTCCATGGTCATCAACCCGGAGAAGGCCACGGCCCGCGAGATCGCCCGCGTGCTGCGCTTCCCCAACGCCATCAAGCTGGAGTCCTTTTCCAAAGGCCGCATGGAGCTGGTGGAGTACCGGATCCCGGAGGGCAGCATGCTCCACGGGGTGCGGCTTTCCGATCTGTACCGGAACCTGAGGGTGCGGGTGCTGATCTGCGCCGTGGCCCGCAAGGGAGAGACCATCATTCCCTCCGGCGATTTTGAGCTGCGGACAGGCGACAAGATCTACCTGACCTCCTCTCCCGCCCAGCTGGAGCAGTTCTTCCGGCATCTGGGCGTGTTCCGGGGCAAGGCGTCCTCCGTCATGATCGTGGGCGCCAGCAAGATGTGCTACTATCTTGCCAAGGAGCTTTTGGAGATGGGGATGTCGGTGAAGATCATCGACCGGGATGAGCGGCGCTGCGTGGAAATGGGCGAGCGGCTGCCCCGGGCGCTGGTCATCGTGGGCGACGGTACCGACGGCGAGCTGCTCCATGAGGAGGGCATCCGCCAGACGGACGCCTTCGTGGCGCTTACGGGCCTGGACGAGGCCAATATCCTTATGGCCATGAGCGCCGCCAAGCTGACCGGCTCGTGCAAGGTGGTGGCCAAGATCAACCGCAAGCAGCTGGTGGACCTGGTGTCGGACGAGAGCATGATCGACAGTGTGGTGTCCGCCGGTTCGGTGACCGCGGAGCTCATTTTGCAGTATGTGCGCGCCATGCAGAACGCCACCGGCTCCCAGATCAAAACGCTGCACCGTGTGGCGGGGGAGACCGTGGAGGCCGTGGAATTCGGCGTGACCCACGAGGCGCCCTACATCGGCGTGCCGCTGAAGGATCTGCAGCTCAAAAGCGGCATTTTGCTGGCGGGCATCGTCCGGCAGAACGGGCAGATCATCATTCCCTCCGGCGAGGATGTGCTGCGGCTGCATGACGACGTGATCGTCGTCACCACGGATACCTCCCTGCGGGATATCCAGGATATCCTGCGCTGAGCGGGAAGAAGGAGAGTCATCCAACATGATCGTCTTTATATTGGGCAGGATCCTGCTGACGGAGGCGGCGCTGCTGCTTTTGCCGATGCTGGTGGCCGTTTTGTACGGAGAGTCCGTTCTGCCCTTTTTGCTGCCGGCCCTGGCGCTGGCGGTGTGCGGCGCCCTGATGAGCGCCAGAAAGCCCAAGAGCCTGGCTTTGTTTGCAAGAGACGGCCTGGCCGTGGTGGCCATGGCGTGGATCGCCATGTCCGCCTTCGGCGCGCTGCCCTTTTGCATCTCCGGGGACATCCCCCACTTTGTGGACGCCTTTTTTGAAACGGTGTCCGGCTTTACCACCACCGGCGCCAGCATCCTCACGGAGGTGGAGTCCCTGAGCCGCAGCGGCCTGTTCTGGCGCAGCTTCACCCACTGGGTGGGCGGCATGGGCGTGCTGGTGTTCGTCATGGCCATTCTGCCCATGAGCGACGGCCACGGCATGCACCTGCTGCGGGCGGAGGTGCCCGGCCCCACCGTGGGCAAGCTGGTCAGCCGCATGAGCGACTCGGCCAAGATCCTCTATGGCATCTATCTGGTCATGACCGTCATCGAGATCGTCCTTTTGCTGCTGGGCGGCATGCCCTTGTTCGATGCCTGCATCCATGCCTTCGGCACTGCCGGCACCGGCGGCTTCAGCTGCCGGAACCTGAGCGTGGGCGCCTATCAGAGCGCCTACTTCGATGTGGTCATCGGCATTTTCATGCTGCTGTTCGGTGTGAACTTCAACCTCTATTACTTCCTGCTCATCCGCCGGTTCCGGGATGTGTTCCGCTCCGAGGAGCTGCGGGCCTACATCGTGATTGTGGCGGCGGCGGTGGGGGCCATCACCATCAACATCGCCCATCTGTATGAGTCTTTGGGAGAGAGCCTGCGCCACGCGTTTTTCCAGGTTTCCTCCATCATCACCACCACCGGCTACGCCACCGTGGACTTCAACCAGTGGCCCACTTTTTCCAAGGCCATTTTGGTCACGCTGATGTTTATCGGCGCCTGCGCCGGATCCACCGGCGGCGGCATCAAGGTGGCGCGGATCGTCATCCTGGCCAAGACGTCCTTCGGGGATATGCGCAAGATGCTCCATCCCAACGCGGTGGCTACCGTGCGCATGGAGGGCAAGGCCCTGGGCGACAAGCAGATCCGCAGCGTGCACCTGTTTCTCACGGTGTACCTGGCGCTGTTTGTGATCTCCTGCCTGCTGCTTTCTTTGGAACATACGGACCTCGTCACCACCTTTACGGCGGTGGCCTCGTGTATGAACAACATCGGACCCGGCCTGGAGATCGTGGGCCCCATGGGCAACTTCTCCTCGTTCTCCTATGCCTCTAAGTTGCTGCTGTCTTTTGACATGCTGGCCGGGCGGCTGGAGCTGTTCCCCATGCTGCTGCTGTTGGCGCCGTCTATCTGGAAACGCAAGCTGCCCTCTCTGCGGGGCTGATGCAAAACGCGCGGTCCTGGCGACCGCGCGTTTTCCTGCGAAAAGCTGGCAGGAAATTTGCTTGTATTTTTAAATGTTAAAACTTCGCTAAGAAAAGGGGACGATTCGCTTGCTTGAAAATCTGCTCTTCAGTCTCAATATGAGTCTGCCGCTGTTCATCCTGCTGGGCCTGGGATATGTGCTGGCCCGCAAGGGGCTTTTTTCCGATGACTATGTGTCCAGGACCACCAACCTGGTCTACTATGTGATGCTGCCGGCCAAGCTGTTTCTGGATATCTGCGAGACGGACCTGACCGCCGCCTTTGACCCCCGGTATGTGGGCGTGACCGTGGTGGGCGTGGTGGTCCAGTTTATTCTGGCCTGGCTCTGCGCCAACCTGCTGTGCCGGGACAAGAGCAAGCAAAGCGCCTTTGCCCACGCCTGCTTCCGGGGCAATTTCGCCTATCTTGGCATGGCCCTGCTGCAAAATATCTACAACAGCGATACCGTGGCCAGCACGGCGGTGATCCTGGCTCTGGTGCTGCCCCTGTACAACATCCAGGGCGTCATTTTGATGACCGTCAAAGAGGGGGAGGGCGGCATCCACGTGGGAAAGATCCTGCTGGGCGTGCTGAAAAACCCCATGGTGCTGGCCATCCTGGCGGGGCTCCCCTTTGCCTATTTCCACATCGAGCTGCCCTATGTGGCCTCCAAGAGCCTGAGCTATCTCCAGGTGGCCACCAGCACCATGGCCCTTCTGGTGGTGGGTGCCAGCATCAAGCTGGACGCCATCCGGGAGGATCTTCCGCTGCTGCTGCGGGTGTCGGGCATCAAGCTGCTGGTCATGCCCGCCATCTGGGGCGTGATGGCCGTTGCGGCGGGGCTGAGCGCCGAGCAGATCGTGACGCTGACCATTGTGGGCTCCATGCCTGCGGCCGTCAACGTCTATATCATTACCGACAAGCTGGGCGGCAACGGAAAGACCGCCTGCGGCGCCGTGGTGGTGACGCACCTTTTGTCCCTGTTCACCATGACGGGCGTGGTGTTCATCCTGCGCAGCGCGGGACTCATTTGAAAAATTGGCATGTGATTTGCTTTATAACAGGGAAAATGCAGTCTGCGGATTCTGCCGCTGAAACGATCGGAGGAACGAGAAATGGAAAACAACATGGCATTGAGCAACATCCGGGTGCTGGATCTGACCCGCGTCATGGCGGGCCCCTACTGCACCATGTATCTTGCGGATCTGGGTGCCGAGGTCATCAAGATCGAGATCCCCGGCTCTGGAGACGACACCCGCAAATTCCCGCCCTTCAAAAACGGAGAGAGCCTGTATTACTGTAACATGAACCGTAACAAAAAGGGTGTTACATTAAACCTGAAAAAGCCCGAGGGCAAGGAGCTTTTCAAGGAAATGGTGAAAAACGCCGACGTGGTGGTGGAAAATTACCGCCCCGGCGTTATGGACAAGCTGGGCCTTGGCTATGACGTTTTGAAGGAGGTCAATCCCCGCATCGTGTACGCGGCGGTGTCCGGCTTCGGTAGCTACGGCCCCAAGCACCAGCGCCCCGGCTATGACATCATCGCCCAGGCCACCAGCGGCATCATGAGCCTGACCGGCGAGGCCGGCGGCGGCCCTCTGCGCACCGGCAGCGCCATCGGCGACCTGGTGGGCGGACTGAACCTTTGCATCGGCATCCTGGCCGCCCTGAACGCCCGGCAGTTCACCGGCAAGGGCCAGCGGGTGGACGTGGCCCTGGTGGACGGCCTGGTCTCCTTCCTGGAGACCAACACCCAGCGCTATCAGGTGGACGGCCGCCAGCCCGAGCGCATGGGCAACCGCTATCCCTCCGCGGCTCCCTACGACTCCTTCAAGGCCAAGGACGGTGAATTTGTCATCGGCTGTGGCAACGACAAGCTCTTCGCCCTTTTGTGCAATGAGGTGCTCCACCGGCCGGAGCTGGTGGGAGACCCCCGCTACGATACGCCGGTGAACCGCCTTGCCAACCAGGCGGAGCTGAAGGTGATCGTGGAGGAGTGGTCCACACAGCACACCATCGCCGAGGCGGTAGAGGCGGTGCTTGCCGCCGGCGTGCCTGCCGCCCCCATCAACGACATCCCCGCCGTCATGAATGACGAGCACATCGCCAAGGCCCGGGAGATGTTCCTGGACTGCGAGCATCCCGTGGCGGGACACCTGCGGCTCAACGGCAACCCCGTCAAGCTCATGGACAGCATGCCCCGCCTGCGTACGCCCGCGCCCACCCTGGGCCAGGACAACGAGGCCGTGTATGAAGACGTGTTCGGCCTGAGCCCGGAGCGCCTGGCGGAGCTGAAGGAGCAGGGCGTCATCTGAAGCCAAACGGCGCCCTCCGGGACGCAAAAGATATCCTGTTATTTTTTGAAAGGAGTTTTGCATATGAAGCTGCCCGAAAGTGTGGAACTGATCGAGGTATGTCCTCGTGACGGATTCCAGAACGTGCATGATCTGATCCCCTTCGACGCCAAGGTCGCCATCATCAAGAAGCTGGCGGAGGCCGGATTCAAGCGCATCGAGGCCGTGTCCTTCGTCAGTCCCAAGGCCATTCCCCAGATGGCCGACGCCAAGGACGTGATGCTGGCGGTGAAGGATACCCTCAAGGCCCACGGCGTCCGCTCCGTGGCCCTGGTGCCCAATGCCCGGGGCGTGGAGACGGCTCTGGAGTGCGGCGTGGACGAGCTGACATATGTGGTCAGCGTCAGCGAAAAGCACAACATGGCCAACGTCCGCCGCACGCCGGACGAGTCCCTGGCCCAGTTCAAGGAGCTGGCCGGCCAATATGGCCACCAGATGCGCTTCCGCCTGGCTCTGGCCACGGCCCTGGGCTGCCCCTTCGGCGAGGAGATCCGCACGGAGCGGGTGGCGGAAATGGTGCGCTTCGGCCTGGAGCAGGGCTGCGAGGAGGTCATGATCGCCGACACGGTGGGCATGTCCAACCCCAAGCGCACCTATGACCTCATGGAGGCTCTGGTCAAGGAGTTCGGCCCCGAGCGCTTCGTTATGCACCTGCACGATACCCGGGGCCTGGCCCTGGCCAACACCCTGGCCTGCATGCAGCTGGGCGTGCACAAGTTCGAGTCCGCCGCCGGCGGCCTGGGCGGCTGCCCCTTCGCTCCCGGCGCCGCCGGCAACGTGGCCACCGAGGACGTGCTGAACATGATGAGCGAGATGGGCATCGCCACCGGCATCGACAACGACGTGCTCCATGAGGCGGTGGAGCTGATCCAGGCCAACGTCCATGCCAACATCGTCAGCCATCTGACGCCGCTGTACAAAAAGGCTCCCTGCGTGTAAGGGAGAAAGAGCCGGCCGCGGGCCGGCTCTTTTTTTGCCGAAACGCTTCCTTTTTTGCCGGAATCGTGCTATATTGTTGCAAGTGTTAAAGTCGAGGTGGAACATATGCAACAGAAAATGGACTGGAAACAGGTGGAGCATGTCCACGAGATCTGCATCATGGCGCCGACCCAGCAGCTGGAGGAGAAGGCCCGGGCCATTCTCCGCAAGCGGGGCATCACGGATGTGGACGTGTTCGTCACGTCCAACGGCCGCCGGGAGATCATCGCCTGTGCCAGGGCCCTGGCGGCCAAGGGCGCCCGGATCATCATCTCCCGCAAGGGCACGCAGCAGATCGTGGAGGAGTCCACGGATCTGAAGGTAGTGGGATTGAACAATACCCTGACGGACTACCTGCGCATGCTCAAGGACTGGGGACTGCATACGCCGGGCCTCATCGCGTTTTTCACCTACGATCCCCTGAGCCGGGAAGTCATGGAAATGTGCAAGATGCTGGATATCCAGGTGAAAAACTACATCTTCAAGACCGACGAGGACTGCTGGGGCTGCGTCCGCTCCGCCATGGCGGACGGGGCGGTGGTGGGCATCGGCGGCGCCTGGACGGAGCCGGTGTCCAAGGAGCTGGGTTTTCCCCACATCACCGTGGAAAACTCCGAGGATACCATCGTGGGGGCGCTGGAGGTGGCCCAGCAGATCCGCCGTATCCAGCACGAGGAGGCCAAAAAGCAGGAAGTGATCCAGACCCGGATGGAGACGTACCAGGCGGTGCTGAACTTCACCCACGACGCTATTTTGTCCATCGACGACCAGTGCCGGGTGCAGGTGCTCAACCCGGTGGCGGAGCGGATCATGGGCTGCCGGGCCGCCGACTCCATCGGAAAGCCCGTGGACGAGGTGCTGCCCAATACCATGCTGCCGGAGGTGCTGCGCAGCGGCGAGACCCAGACCAACCAGGTGATGATGATCGGCAAGACCCTGGCCAACACCAACCGCATCCCCATCGTAGTGGACAACCAGATCCGGGGCGTGGTGGCTACGTTCCAGGATGTCAAGCAGCTGCAGTCCACCGAGCAGAAGATCCGTCTCAAGCTTCACGAAAAGGGGCTGGTGGCCAAGTACTCCTTCTCGGACATCGTGGGAGAGTCCAAGGCCATTCGCAACACCATCCAAATTGCCCGCAGCTACGCCTCCTCCCAGGCAGCGGTGCTGATCCACGGGGAGACCGGTACCGGCAAGGAGCTTTTCGCCCAGAGCATCCACAACGCCAGCTCCCGCCGCGACGGCCCCTTTGTGGCCATCAACTGTGCCGCTGTCAATAATAACCTGCTGGAAAGCGAGCTGTTCGGCTACGAGGCCGGCGCCTTTACCGGCGCCGCCAAGGGCGGCCGGGAGGGCCTTTTCGAGCTGGCCCACGGCGGCACCATCTTCCTCGACGAGATCGGCGAGATCCCCCGGGAGACCCAGGTGGAGCTTTTGCGGGTGCTCCAGGAGAAAGAGGTGCGCCGGGTGGGCGGCAACCGGGTGATCCCCGTGGACGTGCGCATCATCACCGCCACCAACAAGGACCTGATCCAGGAGACCATGGAAGGCCGCTTCCGGGAGGATCTCTATTACCGCCTCAACGTGCTGGACCTGGAGCTGCCGCCTCTGCGGGAACGGGGCGATGATGTGCGGGTGCTGGGACTGCAGTATTTCCGCAAGCTCTGCGGGGGAAAGGTCTCTGACCAGCAGGAAAAGCGGTTTTTGGACATGCTCGCCCAGGTACAGGACTACGCCTGGTACGGCAACATCCGGGAACTTCAGAATTTTACCGAGCGGGTCCATATCCTGCTGCAAAATGATACGGAGATCAACAGCGTCATGACGGAGATCATGCGCCGCCGAACCAATGGCACGCCCCAGGAGCGCAAGTGGTCCGGAGATGAGGCGTCTCAGGAGCGCAAGGCCCTGGTGGCGGCGCTGCGCAATCATCCCGGCTCTATGGAGGACGCTGCCAGGAGCCTCGGATGCAGCCGCCAGACACTGTGGCGGAAAATGAAAAAATACGGCATCAGCCGCGGATAAACAGCGGGGGAGAGGCTGCTTGTTGCAGCCTCTCCCTTTTTTTGCAACATGCCGCAACGGTGCAACGGAAGCGGTGCCGCTGCCCCGCAGCAAAGAGGAAAGATGCTGTTAATGAGGCTCTGTATACTGTTAAACCTTTGTTTTTACCAAATGGAAAACCGTTTAAATCCCGCAAAGTTCGACAAAAACGCGGGGCTTGGCACGGAAAATGCTTGTATATTTTGACAAATTCGGCCGGAAAAACGCAACGCAATAGAGGAGGAGAATCCATGGGTAAAACAAAGGTCCAAAAGATCGGGTTTATCGTGGGCGTTGTGCTGATGCTCATCATCGGCTTCATGCCCACCCCTGAGGGATTGACACTGGTGGGCCAGCGGGTGCTGGCGGTCACCGTGCTGATGGTGGTCTTCTGGATCACCGAGGCCATGCCGATCCCGTTTACCGCATTGCTGCCCATTTTGCTGTTCCCGCTCATGGGCATTACCGGCTCCAAGGGACAAAATGACGTGCAGCTGTTCACTCACTACGCCTATTCCACCTGCTACCTGCTGGTTGGCGTGGGCTTCTTGTCCGGGTCCATGGTCAAGCACGGTCTGCACAAGCGCATCAGCCTGGGCATTGTCTCCAAGATCGGCAAAAAGCCCACCACGCTGATCCTGGGCTTCATCATCGCCGTTTCCTTCGTTTCCATGTGGATGTCCAACACCGCCGCCACCGTTATGATGCTGCCTGTGGCCCTGGCCATCGCCAGCACCATGGGAGACGAGGCCAAGGGATTGCGCAAGGCCATGGTGCTGTGCATCCCCTATGCCGCCACCATCGGCGGTATGGCCACGGTCATCGGCACCACCACCAACCCCACCGGCATCGGATTGATCAAAGAGTCCATCGGCATCGAGATCGACTTTTTGGACTGGCTGAAGATCGGCCTGCCCTTCACCATCGTGCTGGTCCCCCTGATGTGGATCTACATGGTGAAGTTCTTCAAGGTGGACAAGATGCCCTCCATCGACATCTCCATCGCCCGCAAGCAGTATGAGGAGCTGGGCCCCATGAACAAGGGCGAGAAGTGGACTGCTATCGTGTTCTCCTTCTGCGTTGTGCTGTGGGTCACCCGTTCTCTGGTCTGGGGCGACTGGGTCCCCTTCGCCACTGACGAGACCGTGGCTATGCTGGGCGCTTTCCTGGTCATGGCCATCCCTGTGGACTACAAGGAAGGCGAGTATGTCTGCGACTGGAAGACCGGCTTCAATGACATTCCCTGGAACGCGGTCATCCTGCTGGGCGGCTCCATGGTCATGGGCAACGCCTTCCGGGATGCCGGCGTGGCCGGCTGGGTGGCGGAGAAGCTCTCCGGCCTTGCGGGCATGAACTCCGTGGTCATCGTCATCATCGTGGGCATCATCACCGCGCTGCTGACGGAGCTGACCACCAACGCCGTGGTGGTGGCCGCCTTCATCCCCGTGCTGGCCGGTGTGGGCCAGGCCATCGGCGTGAGCCCCTTCGCCATGATGATCGCCTGCATGCTGGCGTGCAACTTTGCCTTCATGCTGCCTCCGGGCACGCCGCCCAACGCCATTGCCTACGGTACCGGCGAGATCACCATGAAGGATCTGATGAAATGCGGCCTGGGATTGAAGATCATCGCCCTGGTGGTGTTCCCCATCGTGCTCTACTTCATTACCATGGGCGTTTTTGGGATCGGCACCTGATGGCCGCCCCCACAGACCTGACGCGTAACATTTGAAACCGGGGTGTTACATCCCTTAAAATCCCCCCTGCCGGACGGCAGGGGGGATTTTCCTGAAAAACGCATTTTTTCAAAGCAATATCGGCTTTTTGAACGGATGAACAAAGTGTAACGTTTTTGTTAAAAATCCAGAACGAGGCGGAAACAAACCGCTAATACATCTGGAAAATGCTGGGGTTTTATTTGGCGGTTTTCGGCGGTTTTCTTTGTCGGTTTGTGGAAGAGGCTGATTTTTTGAAAATGGGTTTGTACAAAAAATCAAAAAAATAAAACCGCGAGATTTGACTGGTTGGCACGAATTTTGCTATAATATTTTGGCGATGAAGCTCTGTGGAGCAACCCACGGATCGGATGGAGGGGGAAAATGCCGTCTGATCCAAATACTATGAGGAGGAGATTCGATGGGTAAATACAAGATTCGCAAAATCGGATTCATCGTGGGCATTTTGCTGATGCTGATCATCGGCTTCATGCCCACCCCCGAGGGATTGACACTGGTGGGCCAGCGGGTGCTGGCGGTCACCGTGCTGATGGTGGTCTTCTGGATCACTGAGGCCATGCCCATCCCGTTCACTGCACTGCTTCCGATTCTTTTGTTCCCCTTGATGGGGATCACCGGCGCCAAGGGTGAAAATGATGTGCAGCTGTTCACCCACTACGCCTATTCCACCTGCTACCTGCTGGTTGGCGTGGGCTTCATGTCCGGCGCCATGGTCAAGCATGGCCTGCACAAGCGCATCAGCCTGGGCATCGTCTCCAAGATCGGCAAAAAGCCCACCACGCTGATCCTGGGCTTCATTCTTGCTGTTGCTTTCGTGTCCATGTGGATGTCCAACACCGCTGCCACCGTCATGATGCTGCCTGTGGCTCTGGCCATCGCCAGCACGCTGGGTGAGGATGCCAAGGGCCTGCGCAAGGCCATGGTGCTGTGCATTCCCTATGCTGCCACCATCGGCGGCATGGCCACCACCATCGGCACCACCACCAACCCTACCGGCATCGGCCTGATCCAGTCCACCATCGGCATTGAGATCGACTTTTTGGACTGGCTGAAGATCGGCCTGCCCTTCACCATCGTGCTGATCCCCCTGATGTGGATCTACATGGTCAAGTTCTTCAAGGTGGACAAGATGCCCTCCATCGACATCTCCATCGCCCGCAAGCAGTATGAGGAGCTGGGCCCCATGAACAAGGGCGAGAAGTGGACTGCTATCGTGTTCTCCTTCTGCGTTGTGCTGTGGGTCACCCGTTCTCTGGTCTGGGGCGACTGGGTCCCCTTCGCCACTGACGAGACCGTGGCTATGCTGGGCGCTTTCCTGGTCATGGCCATCCCTGTGGACTACAAGGAAGGCGAGTATGTCTGCGACTGGAAGACCGGCTTCAATGACATTCCCTGGAACGCGGTCATCCTGCTGGGCGGCTCCATGGTCATGGGCAACGCCTTCAAGGATGCCGGCGTGGCTGGCTGGGTCGCCAACATGCTCTCCGGCCTGGAAGGCATGAACGCCGTGGTCATCTGCATCATCGTGGGTATCGTCACCGCTCTGCTGACCGAGCTGACCACCAACGCTGTGGTGGTGGCCGCCTTCATCCCCGTGCTGGCCGGCGTGGGCGAGGCTATCGGCGTGAGCCCCTTCGCCATGATGATCGCCACCATGCTGGCGTGCAACTTCGCCTTTATGCTGCCCCCCGCCACTCCCCCCAATGCCATCGCTTATGGTACCGGCGAGATCACCATGAAGGATCTGGTCACCTGCGGCCTGGGTCTGAAGATTATAGGCCGGGGGGTGTTCCGCATCAGGCTCGACGGCGGGACCATGGGCATCTTCGGCATCGGTACCTGATGTTCTGCATCCGCGCATACAGAGTTTCTACCAAGAACTGCCTCCGGCTTTTGCCGGAGGCAGTTTTTTCTGGGATCAAAACAGCTGCGCCGTGCGGCACAGGTCCATGAGCCGTGCCATATCACGAAAGGGCTTGCGGCTGCGGCGCCATACCAGACTCACCTGGACGCACACCGGCGGAGTCAGGGGGATGGCCGCCAGCGATGCATCGCCGCAGGCCAGAGGACGGAGCAAAAAGCCGCTGGCGGTGCCGCTTCGGATCAGGCTCTCCACCGTGGAGAGCTGCTCCGATGTGTGGAGCACCCGGGGCACTACCCCGGCTTTTTCAAAGGCGTCCGTCACCAGCTCCCGCAGAGAGAACCCGGTTTGGAACAGCACCAGCGGTTCTCCTTCCAGCTGAGCCGGGGCAATGGAGGCCTGCCCGGCCAGCCGATGGCTCCGCCGGGCGCACCAGACGATCTCCAGTGTGGTGATGGGCAGGGCGTCAAAGTCCGGCTCCAGCGACTCGTGATGGGACACGAAGGCCAGGTCCAGCACATTTTCCCTGAGGTCCCGCAGCAGTGTTTTTGTACCCAGTTCTTCCGTTTCCAGCAGCAGCTCCGGGCACCGGCGGTCCATCTCCCGATACAGCCGGGGCAGCAGCACGGTGCCGATCATGGGCGGTACGCCCAGCCGCACGGGCCGGCGCCGCTGACCCAGGGCCTGCATCTGGGCCTGCACATGGTCGGCATGACGCAGAAGACTTTCCGCCATCTCCCACAGGGCAGTGCCCTCCTCCGTCAGGGCAAAGCCCTGATAGCGCCGGGCGATGAGGGACACGCCGAATTCCCGCTCCAGCTCCCGGATGGCCATGGATACCGACGGCTGGGACACATGGAGCGACTCCGCCGCCCGGGACAGGCTGCGCATCCGGCAGGCGGCGCAGAAGTAGCGAAGCTGCTGCAATTTCATAGGCAAAACCTCCAAATTCAGAGCGCTGCTTTGATCATATAAAATTTATTGATATAAATCAAGAAAAACTATATTTGACAAGCCGTACCGTAGATTTTACAATGAAACCAATGAAAAAAGGAGGTGGCGTCATGGAGCTCTCATTCAAGATCGGCACGCGCACCGAAACCGTCCGTGTACCGGATGAAGCGGTGCTGGGCGTGCTGGAGCCCAACGACGTGCCGGTGGGACTGACCGGTCAGGCGGAGGTGCGCCGGGCGCTGGCGGAGCCCATCGGAACGCCCCGGCTCCGGGAGATCGTCCGGCCCGGCGAAAAGGTGGCCATCGTCACCAGCGATATTACCCGTCCCATGCCCACCTGGACCGTGCTGCCGCCGGTTTTGGAGGAGCTGTACGGCGCCGGTGTGCGCCCGGAGGACATCACGCTGGTGTTTGCACTGGGCAGCCACCGAAAGCATACTCCGGAGGAGATGGCGCATCTTGCCGGGGAGCAGGCCTGGGGGCAGATCCGCTGCGTGGATCTGGACGTAGGGAACTGCGTCCATGTGGGCACCACGTCCCGGGGCACGCCGGTGGACATCGACCGGCGGGTGGCGGAGGCGGACCGGCGCATCTGCCTGGGCAACATTGAGTACCACTACTTTGCAGGCTACTCCGGCGGCGCCAAGGCCATCATGCCCGGCGTCTCCACCCGGGACGCCATCCAGGCCAACCACTGCCGCATGGTGGAATCCGCCGCCTGCGCGGGGAAGCTTGACGGCAATCCTGTCCGGGAGGATATCGAGGAAGCCGCCGCCATGGTGGGGGTGGACTTCATCGTCAACGTGGTGCTGGACGCCCACAAGGAGATCATCCGGGCGGTGGCAGGCGACGTGACGAAGGCCCACCGGATCGGCTGCGCCTTTTTGGACACCCTCTACCGCAAGGAGCTTTCCCGGCGGGCGGATATCGTGCTGGTGAGCCAGGGGGGCGCGCCCAAGGACCTGAACCTGTATCAGACCCAGAAGGCCCTGGACAATGCCAAGCATGCTGTGAGTCCCGGCGGCGTGGTGGTGCTGATTGGCTCGTGCCGGGAGGGCCTGGGGGAGAAGGTGTTCGAGGAGTGGCTCACCCAGGCGCCCACGCCTCATTCTCTCATCGACCGCATCCAAAAGGAGTTCCGGCTGGGGGGCCACAAGGCGGCGGCCATCGCCATGGTGCTGGAGCAGGCGGACATTTACCTGGTCAGCGACCTGGAGGACGACCTGGTGCGCAGCCTCTTTATGACGCCGTTCCACACGGTACAGGAGGCCTACGACGCCGCGGCGCGGCGCTGCGGCAGCGGCGCCACGGTGCTGGCCATGCCCTACGGCGGCTCCACGCTGCCCTGGACCGGCGACCTGGAGACATAATTAGACCAGAGAAACATCCCATCACCGAAAAACGGTTTAGAGGAAATTTATCATAAAAGGAGAAGATGACCATGGATTACGCAAAAGAATCCCTGCGGCTGCACTACGAGTGGAAGGGCAAGCTGGAGATGACGCCCCGGGCGGCGGTGGACTCCAAGGAGTCGTTGGCGCTGGCCTACACCCCCGGCGTGGCCCAGCCCTGCCTGGAGATCCAGAAGGACGTCTCCAAGAGCTACGAGCTCACCCGTCGGTGGAACACGGTGGCGGTGGTCACCGATGGCTCCGCCGTCCTGGGCCTGGGCGATATCGGCCCCGAGGCCGGCATGCCGGTCATGGAGGGCAAGTGCGTGCTGTTCAAGGCCTTCGGCGATGTGGACGCCATCCCTCTGTGCGTCAAGAGCCACGATGTGGACGAGATCGTCAACACGGTCTATCTGCTCTCCGGCTCCTTCGGCGGCGTGAATCTGGAGGACATCGCCGCGCCCCGCTGCTTTGAGATCGAGCGCAAGCTGAAGGAAAAGTGCGACATCCCCATTTTCCACGACGACCAGCACGGCACCGCCATCATCACCCTGGCGGGCCTTTGGAACGCCCTGAAGGTGGTGGGCAAGCAGCTGGAGGATGTGAAGATCGTCATCAACGGCGCCGGTGCCGCTGCCATCTCCATCACCCGTCTGCTGCTGACCGCGGGCGCCAAGCATGTGACGCTGTGCGACCGCAAAGGCGCGCTGTACGCAGGCCGCGCCGAGGGCATGAACTGGATCAAGGAGGAGATCGCCCAGGTGACGAACCTGGAGAAGAAGGCCGGGTCTTTGGCGGACGTGCTGGCAGGGGCCGACGTGTTCATCGGCGTGTCTGCGCCCAACGCCGTCACCTCGGACATGGTGAAGACCATGGCCAAGGACGCCGTCATCTTCGCCTGCGCCAACCCCACCCCCGAGATCTTCCCCGATGACGCCAAGGCCGGCGGCGCGGCGGTGGTGTCCACGGGCCGCAGCGACTATCCCAACCAGATCAACAACGTGCTGGTGTTCCCCGGCGTGTTCCGGGGCGCGCTGGACGCCCGGGCCAGCGACATCAACGATGCGATGAAGCTGGCTGCTGCCCGGGCCATCGCCGGCCTCATCTCCGACGAGGAGCTCAGCGCCGACTATATCATCCCCGCGGCCTTCGATCCCCGGGTCAAGACCGCCGTGGCGGAGGCGGTGTGCCGCGCCGCCCACGACTCCGGCGTGGCCCGCATCTGAAAAACACAGAAAAGAACCCCGTTCCCGGTAGGGAACGGGGTTTTTCTTGTCAGCGCATGGCAATGGTGACGTCCGTCTCCGCTGCCAGCTCGCCGTGGACGTGGACGGTGCAGCGGCAGGTGGCGATGGCCTTTTCCGGCCGCTCACTGAGGAGCTGTGCGCGGATCTCCAGCGTGTCGCCGGGGAGGATCTTGCGCAGGAAGCGCACATTGTTGAGCCCCAGAAACAGAGGGATCTTGCCTGCGTAGACCGGCTTGCTCATGAGCACCAGATCGGTGGCCTGGGCCGTGGCCTCCACCGTGTACACCCCGGGCAGCACCGGCTCGCCGGGAAAGTGGCCCCGGAAAATATCCCGCTGGGGGTCTGCCCAAAAGGTGGCCGTGATGGACTCGCCGGGTACCAGCTCACTGGCTTCGTCGATCAGCAGCATGGGGTCCCGGTGGGGAAGAATGTCCATCACCTGCTGATGGGTCAGGGAAATTGCTTTACACATAGAGATGCCTCCTGGATCGATCTGTGCCGGCAGGGCACGTTTTCCGCACTGTGGAACAAAATTCCGAAAATGTGCTATAAAAGATTCACAAGCCCGCAGGCTTATGGTATACTCTTACCATAAGCAGGAATCCCCGCCTTGTCAAGCGGGAGTGTCATTGAGTTTACGGAGAAGGGAAGGAATCGCGGCCATGGCGAAAGAACAGGTGTCCAGCATCCTCCGGGCCTTGCAGATCCTGGAGTGCTTCATGGATCGGGAGACGGAGTGGACGCTCAAGGAGCTGGTGGAGCATTTGGATATGCCCTCCACCACGGTGTTCCGGCAGGTATCCACTCTGGCGGACCGGCAGTATCTGGTGCAGGACCCCGTCCGCAAAAGCTACCGGGTGGGACCGCGGCTGATGCTGCTGGCCAGCGCCATTTTGGGGCAGTCCGATCTTCGGCGGGTGGCCCGGCCGGAGCTGGAGCACCTGAGCGATACGGTACAGGAGACCATCAACCACAGCGTGCTGCTGGAGCGGGATATCTTTTATCTGGACAAGGTGGAGACCCACCGGTCCATCGTCTGCAACACGCAGATCGGCGGCCTGGCGCCGGCTTATGCCACCAGCAGCGGCAAGGTGATGCTCTCGTGCCAGGATGCCGCTTTTATCGACGACTACTGTGAGTGGATGCGCCGCAAGGCCAAGCCTTTGACGGACAGCACCATCACCGACCCCGACCGGCTGCGGGACGAGCTGGTCCAGGCCCGCCTCAACGGCTATGCCATGGACGTGGGGGAGATCGAGATCGGCCTGATCTGCGTGGCAGCGCCGGTGTACGACATGAACCGCCGGGTGGTGGCGGCGGTGAGCATTTCCGGCCCGGATTACCGCATGCGCCAGGACCAGGAGGACATGATCCGGGAGGTGCGGCAGACGGCCGCCAATATTTCCCGCCTGCTGGGCTACCGGCTGTAAGTGCATAAAAAAGCGTCCGCTCAGGCGGACGCTTTTTTATCAGAAAAAGGACTCCAGGATATACAGCTCCAGGGTGGAGGGGTCGAACAGCAGGTACAGGTGATTGCGGCTGTCCGAGGGATCCACGGCAGTGTACCAGAGGCACTCGGCCAGGTCCGGCCGCTGCCGCTCCGGAACGTCCAGATCGTCCATCAGCGCCTCCGCCGTAGCTGTGTCCACCGGCGGGGCCTGCCAGGAAAGGGCGGACTCGATGCCGCTGCCCACGGCGTATTGCAGAACGTGATACCGCTCGCCGTCCCCGTGGAAACTGGGGCCGGAGTCCGTCTCGTAGACCGCCTCGCTGCTCTCCGGCAGGGAGAGATCCCAGTTTAGCTCCACCGTCGCGGTGTAGTCCCTGCGCTCCAGCAGCGGGCGAAGACTGCCGCCGGTCAGCAGCAGGAGCGATGCCAGAGCGCCGACGGTCAGGACCGCCGCGCCCAGAGCGGCCAGGCCCAAGGTCCTTCGGATTCGGGCACGCAGCTGCCGGGCGCTCATGATCCGCCTCCGGCAAGATAAGCGGACAGAGACCAGCTGCGCCAGTCGGTACAGTCCGCTCGGGCCTGGGCCTGCCGCCGGGCGATCACGTCCGCCAGCGTCTCGCCGTCGGAGGCATAGAGGCCCTCTGCCTCGTAGGTCCAGGCGGGACGGCTCCCGTCCAGCCGCTCCAGCTGGGCCAGGGCGTCGTAGGAGAGGGACTCAGCCAGGTAAAAAACGCTGAGCGAAGGGCTCTCGCCGTCCAGATAGCGGTCCACCTGGTCTTTGGCCACCAGGTAGTCCACGGGGATACAGTTGAGTACCAGCCAGCCGCAAAGGGCAATAGGCACTGCCCGGCGCATAAAATACCGCTCGGGACGGCGCAGCTTCCACAGGGCACACAGGAAGAAGAGGGCCATCATGACCATGCCCCAGCCGGTGAGAAATCGCTTGAAGGAAAGACCGTAGGCGCCGATATACAGCCCCATGCGCCAGGCGGCAGAGGCCAAAAGCAGGAAGCTCTCCAGGATCAGCACGGCGCCCAGGGCCCGCACCGCTGTCCACACCCGGCCGCCACGGCGGCTCACGGCCAGAGCCGCCAGCAGCACAGACAGGTTTACCACGGTGACGCCGGTCATCTGGAAAAAGCCGCTGCGGGCCCATTGGGCGTAGCTCAGTCCCCGGCTGGCAAGGTACTCCGCCCCGCCGAAAAGCCCCGCAGACTGCACCCCCAAAAACGCCAGATACAGCGCGTCCAGCGCCGCCAGCACCAGGGCGGGCGCCAGGGGATCAGCGGAGACGGCCTTGCTCTGGGCGGCCTTCAGCGGTGTGGGGTGGCCCAGAGCGTAGAGCAGGCTGAAGATGAAGGGAAGGGCAGCCAGGGCCAGTACCAGCTTCCACAGCGTCTCGCTCAGGTGCGAGGAGACGAAGGTGCGCAGACTGGCTGTGGCGGCGGCGAACAGCGCGTCGGCGGAGGAGAGAACGGGCACCAGAATCACCACCAGTACCAGTGCCATGACCATCCCGGCGGCTGCGGCCCCCAGGCGGCGGGAGCGGTGCTCCTTGGGAGGCACCAGGGCGGCCCAGGCCGCGCCTAAGTGGCTGAACAGTCCCCAGATCAGCAGCAAAAACCGCTCGCCCAGCATGCCGATCCGCCACCAGGGCAGGTGGCAGCAGCCGGAAAGAGACAGGGCGTGCAGAGGCAGGAGGAGCAGCAGCGCCAGAAAATTCCACAGCCGAAAATAGAGGTTGGAGCCGATGGCGAAGGACACGCCCAAAGCCAGGTTCATGCCCAGCAGCAACAGGTGGTTCCGTCCGCTGAAGGCCCGGCGGCCCAGGGCCAGGGCCAGCAGGCCGTACCAGCCCAGCACAGATGCGAAGATGCCGAGGCCATGGGGCCAGGCCCAGAGGATGGTGTCCTCCGCCAGAAAACACCAGAGGAAGGTGAGAGGCAGAAGCGCCCGCTCGCGGGCGGTGATGGACAGGGGAAGGGGGGCTTTTGGGGTAGGCTTCGCCGGCCCTCCCGGCGGCAGGGCTTGTTCAAATTGAGACATATGCAATTCTCCTTTTCAAAGCTGTCCGTCAAATAAGGACAGCGGCACGTTTACGGGACCGGCTCTCAGGGGGCTTTCTCGTCCGGTACATATTCCAACAGATCCCCGGGCTGGCACTCCAGCGCGTCACAGATGGCCTCCAGGGTGGAAAAGCGGATGGCTTTTGCCTTGCTGTTTTTCAGGATGGAGAGATTGGCCAGGGTGATGTCCACTTTCTCCGAAAGCTGGGAGAGGGTCATCTTCCGCCGGGCCAGCATCACGTCCAGATTCACCACGATCGCCATGCAGACCCTCCTTAGATCGTCAGGTCGTTCTCCGCCTTCATTTCGGCGGCCTGACGGAACAGAGCCGACATGACCAGGCACAAAAGCCCCGCCATGGCAAAGATGGGGACGAAGAGGGCATTATAAGTGACCAGAGGGAAGAGAGAACGGAAAAACCAGATGCTCCACCCGACCCGTACCGCCGCCGCTCCGGCGATCACAAAGCAGCAGATCGCTGCCCGGCGCAATGAGACGGCGTTTTCCGCCGAGAAGGGGGTGCCCCGCAGGATAGTCCGCAGCACCCGCCGTCCCTGCCAGAGGATGACAGCCGTGCAGATGCCGGAAACCACCAGAAACAGCGTCAGCATCAATGCCTTGGGGCTCTTCCAGCACCAAAACCAGGCAAGAAAGCTGGCGGCGGCGCCGGCGGTCAGGACATCGTTTTGACCGGGGCGGAAGAAGTCCCCCAGATAGGCCGCCACGCCTGCCAGAAGACCGTACCCGTCCGACAGCTCCAGGGACACCACCGCCACGGGGACCAGATATAAAATGACGATGTTGCACACCAGGGCGACCAGGACCAGGGCGTTGAGTATCCGGGCAATTTTATAGATACGGGAAGATTCCATGGACATTCCTCCTTTACTATGGGCATCGTAGCACGGAGCATATCGAAAGTCAATCTTTTTTTATCGTTTTTCAATAAAATACAGGTGAGATGCAGATGCATCGTCCAGGGCAAAAAAACAGGAAAGCGGGCAGCCCAACGGCTGCCCGCTTTCCTGTATGATATAGAGAAAGGAGAGGGAAAATGTTGCCTGGATCACAAGCATCTGTGCTTGATGAGTTCATGATACCCACACCGGAAGCGAAAGTCAACAGGTCCGGGATAAGCTTCACAATTTGTTTACAACCCATGCGTTTTTCCGGAATTTCATTCATAAACTGTTCAAAAATATTGGCAATATGAACATTGCATTTTCTCCGGCTCCATGGTAGTATTTAGCATGCTAATATTTAGCAGGCTAAATGAAACGGGAGGTGCGTCATGCAGCAGATCAACGCGCTGGCGCCACAGATGGGGCATGCAGTCCAACTGGCAAGGAGCAGACTGGAGGCACGACTGAGTCAGTACGACGTAACGCCGGTGCAGACCCACGTGCTGCTGTACCTGGCCCACCACGGCGGGCAGGCACCTCAGTGTCAGCTGACCGCGTTTTTAAAGGTGAAGCCGTCCACGGCCAACGGGATTTTGGACCGGCTGGAGGAAAAGGGAATGGTGGAGCGCAGCGTCAGCGGCGCGGACGCACGCCGCCGCTTCATTACCCTCACAGACAAGGGAAGAGAACAGCAGGCCCTGTTCCGCAAGAACTTTCGGGCGGCGGAGGAGTGCATGCTGCGGGGCTTGACCCCGGAGGAAGTGGAGACGTTCCGCTCCCTGCTGGGGCGCATCATACAAAATCTGGAGGAGGATCAGATCACATGAGAAAAACACTTTGGCCGCATCTGCGGCCATACAGCCGGTGGATCGTCCTGGGCGTTGCGTGCAGCGCCATGGAGGCCATCTTTGAGCTGCTCATCCCCCTGGTGATGAGCGATATCGTGGACATCGGCATCGCAAATGCCGATCAGTCCTATGTGACCCGGAAGGGCATCCAGATGGTGATCATGGCCATGGTGTCGCTGTGCTTCGGCCTGGGCGGCGCGGCCTGCTCCGCCATTGCCGGCCAGGGCTTCGGCGCCAATCTGCGCGCCGCCCAGTACGGCCATATCCAGGAGTTTGCCTTTTCCAACATCGAGAAGTTTTCCACGGCCTCTCTCGTGACCCGCCTGACCAACGACGTCAACAACATGCAGATGACGCTGATGATGGGCATGCGCCTTCTGGTGCGCGCCCCGGTGATGCTGGTGGCGGCATTGTTTTTGTCCATCCGCATCAGCTATCAGCTCAGCAACGTCTTCCTGGTGGCGCTGCCCCTTTTGATCGTGGTGGTGGCCCTCATTTTGACCAAGGCCAGCCCCCTGTTCCGCTCCCTCCAGGAAAAGACCGACGCGCTGAACCTGGTGGTGCAGGAGAACCTGACGGGCATCCGGGTGGTGAAGTCCTTCGTCCAGGAGGACTATGAGCGGGAGAAGTTCGCCAAGCGCAACAACGACCTGCGTGCCACCTCTCAGAAGGCCTTCGGCATGGTGGTCATCAATATGCCGGTGATGATGCTCATCATCTACGGCACCATCATCGCCGTCATGTGGTTCGGCGGCCAGATGGTCTACGCCGGCACCCTGGAAGCCGGCAAGCTTCTGACCTACTTCACCTATATCACCCAGATCATGATCTCGCTGATGATGGTTTCCATGATGTTCATGATGATGACCCGGTCTGTGGCCTGCGCCAAGCGGATCGTGGAGGTGCTGCAGGAGGTGCCCGCCATCACCAACGAGGCGGCGGTCACGGAGCAGGACGAGAACGGCAAGGCGGTCCCCGCCACCGTTCGGGACGGCAGCATCGACTTTGACCATGTATCCTTTAAGTATGACCGCAGCAGCCCCGAGTGGATCTTGCGGGATGTGGACCTGCACATCCGCTCCGGCCAGACCGTGGGCATTCTGGGCGGCACCGGCAGCGCCAAGACCACGCTGGTGTCCCTGATCCCCCGGCTGTATGAGGCCACGGAGGGCACGGTACGCGTGGGCGGCCGCCCTGTAAAGGACTACACCATGGAGCATCTGCGGGACGCGGTGAGCGTGGTGCTGCAAAAGAACACCCTTTTTTCCGGCACCATCCGGGAAAATCTCCTCTGGGGCAATCCCAACGCCACGGACGAACAGCTCTGGGAAGCCTGCCGCAGTGCCTGCGCCGATGAGTTCCTGGAGCGCATGCCCGACGGGCTGGACACCGACCTGGGACAGGGCGGCGTCAATGTCTCCGGCGGCCAGAAGCAGCGGCTGTGCATCGCCCGTGCCATTTTGAAGCAGCCCCGCGTGCTGATCCTGGATGACTCCACCAGCGCCGTGGACACGGCCACAGACGCCAAGATCCGCCAGGCCTTTGCCACGGAGTTGGGGGACACCACCAAGATCATCATTGCCCAGCGGGTGAGCTCCATCTGCCAGGCGGATCTCATTCTGGTCATGGACGGGGGCCGTGTGGTGGCCCAGGGCACCCATGAAGAACTGATGAAAAACAGCGAGATCTATCGCGAGGTCTATACGGCACAGCAGGAAGGAGTGAGCATCGGTGGCTGAGAAAAAACCGATTTCCGTACAGCGTCCCGGCGGAGCGGGGCATGGGCCCGGCGGCGGTCCCGGCCGCCACGGCTATCAAAAGCCCAAGGATCTCAAGGGCACCCTGGCAAAGCTCATGCGCTATCTGGGCCGCTACAAGGCGGCGCTGTGCCTGGTGGCGGTGCTGCTGGTCATCAGCTCCGCGTGCACCGTGGGCGGGTCCTACCTCATCAAGCCCCTCATCAACGACTATATCCTGCCCGGCGACTTCCCGGGCCTTGCCAAAATGCTGGCGTTCATGGGCTGTGTGTATGTGGTGGGCGCGGTCTGCTCCTTCGGCTACGCCCGGATCATGGTCCACGTGTCCCAGAACACGGTGGCCAAGATCCGCAGCGACCTGTTCGACCGCATGCAGTCCCTGCCACTCAAGTACTTCGACACCCATACCCACGGCGAGCTCATGAGCCGCTATACCAACGATATCGAGACGGTGTCCGAGGCGCTGAACAACAGCTTCGGAAGCCTCATTTCCTGCACGCTCAACTTTGTGGGCACCATCGCCATGATGATCGTCCTGAGCCCCACGCTGACGCTCATCACCTTTATCATGCTGGTGGTGATGCTGGGCGTGGTGAAGGTGATCGGCGGACGTTCCCGCCGGTACTTTGCCAGCCAGCAGGCGGCCATCGGCGCTGTGAACGGCTATATCGAAGAGATGATCGAGGGCCAGAAGGTCATCAAGGTCTTCAACCACGAGGAGGCAGCCGTGGCCGGCTTTGCCGGACTCAATGAAAACTACCGGCAGGCCGCCACCCGTGCCCAGGCTTACGCCGGCGCCATGATGCCCGCCATGGGTAACCTCAGCTATATCAACTATGCCATCACCTGCTGCGTGGGCGCCATGATGGCCATTGGCGGCAGCACGTTCGGCCTGGGCGACCTGGGCGCATTTTTGCAGTACACCCGGCAGGTGAGCCAGCCCATCACCCAGATCTCCCAGCAGGTCAACACCATCCTGGCGGCCGTGGCCGGCGCCGAGCGGGTGTTCGAGGTCATGGAGACGGAGCCCGAGGTGGACGAGGGCAAGGTCAAGCTGGTGCGGGTCACGGAGGATCGCAGCGGCGCGCTGCAGGAAGCCAGCTACGATACCGGCGAGTGGGCCTGGAAAAAGCCCGACGGCACCCTGGTGCCTCTGCGGGGCGATGTGCGGTTCGACCATGTGGTATTCGGCTACGATCCCCGCAAGACCATCCTCCACGATATCTCCCTGTACGCAAAGCCGGGCCAGAAGATCGCCTTCGTGGGCTCCACCGGCGCCGGCAAGACCACCATCACCAGCCTCATCAACCGCTTCTACGAGATCCAGTCCGGCACCATCACCTACGACGGCATCGACGTGCGGGACATTGAAAAGGACTCCCTGCGCCGCTCTTTGGGCGTGGTGCTCCAGGATACGCACCTCTTTACCGGCACCGTGGCCGACAATATCCGCTACGGCCGCCTGGACGCCACCGACGAGGAGGTGGAGGCGGCAGCCCGCCTGGCCGGCGCGGATACCTTCATTCGCCATCTGCCTCACGGATACGACACGGTCCTCTCCGGCGACGGCGGCAACCTCAGCCAGGGCGAGCGCCAGCTTTTGAACATCGCCCGGGCGGCGTGTGCCAATCCGCCGGTGCTCATTCTGGATGAGGCCACCAGCTCCATCGATACCCGCACGGAAAAGATCATTGAAAAGGGTATGGACCGGCTCATGGCCGGACGTACCGTGTTCGTCATCGCCCATCGCCTGTCCACTGTCCGCAACGCCAAGGCCATCATGGTGCTGGAGCAGGGCAGCATCATCGAGCGGGGCGACCACGACGACCTGATCGCCCAGAAGGGCCGCTATTATCAACTGTACACCGGACAGGCGGAGCTCTCCTGAGCACGCCGCCTGTTCGACAGGAAAAGAGGTGGGTATGTCCAAGCTGAAAAAAATTCGTCTGACCAATCTGCTCGCCCTGACGGCGGCGGGCATCATCAACGCCGTGGGCGTGACCATTTTCCTCGCCCCGGTGAAGCTCTACGACAGCGGCATCTCCGGCACGTCCATGCTTTTGGCCCAGGTGACGCCGGAGTGGATGACATTGTCTGTCTTTTTGCTGGTGCTGAATATTCCGCTGTTTTTGTACGGCTTGAAAAAGCAGGGGCTTCTTTTTACCCTCTACGCCATCTACACCGTTTGCATCTACTCCCTGACGGCGTGGCTCATCACCGATGTGCTGCCGGTGGACGTGAGCTTTGCCTCGCCCCTGGCGGGACAGGACCTGCTGCTGTGTGCCCTCTTCGGCGGACTGATCTCCGGTGTGGGCAGCGGTATGGCCATCCGCTTCGGCGGCGCCATGGACGGCATCGAAGTCATGGCGGTCATCTTTGCCAAGCGCCTGGGGGTGACGGTGGGCACCTTCGTGATGATCTACAATGTGGTGCTCTATATCATCTGCGGCATCGTGCTGCAAAACTGGATTTTGCCCCTCTATTCCATCGTCACCTACGCGGCGGCCCTCAAGACCGTGGATTTCATCGTCGACGGCCTGGACCGGGCCAAGTGCGCCATGATCATCACGGTGGAGCCCGACGCCATCTGCCGGGAGCTCTCCGAGGCCTTCGAGTGCGGCGTGACCCGCATGGAGGCCCGGGGCGGCTACTCCAACGCCCCCAAGACCATGGTCTACTTTATCGTCAACCGCTTCCAGGTGACGAAGATGAAGGACCTGGTCCACGAGATCGACCCGGGCGCCTACATCGCCATCAGCGAGGTGGCCGATGTGTTTTCCGCCAACAATCAGTAAAAAAAGCGTCCCCGTTTTACGGGGACGCTTTTTTGTATGGGTCCAAGCTCCATTTTGCCACGTCGTGATCGGAGGTGTCCGAGGCGGAGACCCAGCCCAGCTCCCCGCCCGAGAGGACATAGGGAATGTCGCTGTACACCGCCTGACGGCCATATTGGTCCGTCACCACGGCGGCAAAGACCAGTTGGTCCGTCTCCTCCACCATGGTGAGGGTGGTCCCCTCGTCCAGGCGGAAGTACCGGGCATTGGCGCTGGTCTCGTCCTCTGGGGCGTCACAGGGCTCCAGCCAGGTAAGAAGGCAGCGGTTGAGGAACAGCCCCAGCTGGACGGAGGAGATCTCCGATTGGCCCAGGGGCGCATCGACCGCGGAGGCAGTGCTGCCGGGCCACGTCGAAAGTATGAGTTCCGGGAGGGTGAAACGCCCGCTTCCGTCCGGCTGCTGCCACAAAAGCTGTTCTCCGCCATATATCTGGACTTCGGGCATTGTGCTGCTGTACAGCCCGTCAAAGCGCTCCAGGAGCTGGGTAGAGCAGGTGCCGTCAGGCGTTTCAAAGACGACGGAGATGGCGATCGAATCGGTGAGCTGGCAGGACAGGGTCGTGGCGAATCCGCCGTCCGGAGCAGCTGCGCCCGGCGTGTAAATCGTGGCACCGGTGCCATTGTCCACGGAGAATGTTATTTCCGTGCCTTCCGTATAGGACTTGGGAACCGCATGGACGGAGAATACCACCTGGTTTTCCTTTGCACTGGAGGCGGTGGGAACCAGCTCCACGCTGTAATCTGCCGTCAGGCTGTTCTGGGCTTTGAGAATGTCCTCGATCCGGCCGGTAGCGGAGCCCATCTGGCTGTTGACGCTGGATTCCACCTGGGCAAGGTCATTTTGCAGGTCGCTATACTGCCGGTCCAGCCCGTCCAGACGGCTGAAGAGGCTGACCAGCACCGCGAAAAGGCACAGCGCCCCGGCGGCGATTCCCAGCAGGTTCCAGCGGCGGCGTCTGGGGGAGGGTGGCTTGGGCAGTGCGGCGGTATACCGCTCCACGATTCTCTCCACCATCTTCAGCTGGGCCTGCGTCAGCTCCTCCGGGGCGGAGGATGGGGATGCTGCTTCACCTGTGCCGTCCGCTTCCGGCGATTCCTCCACCCCCAGCAGCCACCCCACGGATACGCCGAACAGGCGGGAGAGGGCAATGAGCTTGTCAATCTCCGGCACCGCCGCGTCGGATTCCCACTTGTAGATGGACTGGCGGGACACGCCCACCTCCTGCCCCAGGGCCTCCTGGCTGAGGGACCGCTCTTTTCGTTTTAGGGCAATGCGCTGTCCGATGGTCATGGGCAGCCCTCCTTTCCTGGGGAGAGTATAGCGCCTTGCAGGGCAGGGGCGCCACCAACCGGGGGGTGGAATGGTGTCAACCCACGGTTAGCAGCGCCCGGAACGCCTTGGGGCGCAAGGGATTCAGACCAGCGACTTTTCGTAGCAGTTCAAAATCTCGTGGATGTAGCCCTGGAAGAAGAACTCCGTGGCCCCGGCAAAGTGATAGCCCAGGGAGGGGTAGAGGTGGTTGGCAGGGACATTGTGCTCCCAGGTATCCAGCCGGATGACGGTTTTGCCCTGGGCCCGGGCGGTGGCCTCACAGAAAGCTACCATCTCCCGGCCCCGGCCTTTGCCGGCCTGGTCGGGATGAATGCAGAGGGTGTGGATGACGCCCACCTGTTCCCGCCGGGCGGGAATGGACCAGGGGATGGCGTCGTACTCCGGCAGCTGCTCGCCGTTGAGGTTCACCACGCCCCAGAGGCGGCCGTTTTCCTCGCCTACATAGAGGGTGCCTGCCGCCAGGACGGTGCGGGCGGTGTCCAGTGTGGGGTAAGCTCCTTTGCGCCAGTTGGTGTACACCACGCCGGTGGCGGCCTCCTGGTCCAAAATGGCGTCGTAGATGGCGCTCACCTGGGCAAGGTCTTGTTGGGTTGCGGGACGGATCATGATGGATGCTCCTTTCTTCTTACAAAAAACGGCACGCCGGGAGGCGTGCCGTTTTGCGGTTTTCGTTTACGGCTGGGGCGGAGTCTGTCCGTCACCAGAGGATTCCGGCTTGGCGGGATCTTCCGGCTGAGAGGGTTCTTCCGCAGGGACGGCGGGGCCCTCCGGTGCCTGGGAAGTGTCCTCCGGCGCCTCGATCTTCTGGGAGATCATGTGCACCTTCTTGGCGGCGGGCTCGATCACCTCCGGGGAGGAGGGGCGGAAGCCCTGCTCGGAGGACTTGGTGGAGGCGTAGGCGTCCTCCACGGTGGCCGGGTCCCGGCCCTCGATAATGGCCACCATCTCCGCGCCGGTAATGGTTTCCTTTTCCATCAGGTAGGCCACCACCTTGTCCATGTCCTCCCGGTTTTCCCGGATGACCTCCACGGCGGACTTGTAGCACTGGTCCAGGATCTCCTTGACCGCCTGGTCCATGCGGGCGGCGGTGTCCTGGGCGCAGTCCATGCCGTAGCCGCCGTCCAGGTACTGGTTGCGGCGGGAGGCCAGGGCCATCATGCCGAACTCCTCGCTCATACCGAACATGGCCACCATGTTGCGGGCCACGTTGGTGGCGTCCTGAATGTCCTGGGAGGCGCCGTTGGTCATGGTGTTCATGACCACCTCCTCGGCGGCGCGGCCGCCCATGGACACGGTGATCTTGGCCATCAGCTCGTCCCGGGTGCGCAGCTCGGTCTTGTCCTCCTCGGGCATCAGCAGGGTGTAGCCCAGAGAGCCCTGGGTGTGGGGGACGATGGTGATCTTCTGCACCGGCTCGGTGTTCTTCTGCTTGTAGGCCACCATGGCGT